>CALHGI010000095.1 GCA_938029995.1 uncultured cyanobacterium
AACGATGGCTAACAGCGTCCATAGCCTTGGGCCATGGGCGTCAAACTATACTAAGAATTATCCCCTCTCCACCAAAAGCCCTGGGTCGCAGTGCTAGCGTAAGCAAGAGCAAAGGTTTTTCCCCTGCACCTATGGTTCAAGACTCTTCCCATGACTCAGGGAGTCATTCCCCTGAAGACTCCCTAGCCCAGCCCCAAAATCGCTCAGAGCTGGTTAATTTTATTGCGGCAGCCCGTGAGAAAGGAGCCTCTGATAGCTTTATTAGTGACCTGCTGCGCAGTTTTGGCTGGCCCCAAAGAGAAATTGAGCGGGCCTATTTTGTTGTCTATGAAGAGTTAGTGGGGCGGCCCATCCCCTCTCCCCAAGGTGGCCAAGGAGAATCGGCCCGAGACACTTTTTTTTATTTGCTTTCGTTTTTTACCTTGGGGATGTGGACCCAGGCCCTGGGGGAAATTGGGTTTGTTTTGATCAACCATGTCATCCCCGATCCCCTCAGTCGCACCCATGGGGACTCGTCGTTCCAGGTTGCCTTTTGTCTGGCGCGCCTGTTGGTGGCCTACCCGGTATATTTGCTCATGATGCGTAAAATCCTGAAGGACATCGCCGCTTATCGTGAAAAAACCTATTCCGGCGTGCGTAAGTGGCTGACCTATATCGCGCTTCTACTACTGGCCCTAGTGGGTCTGGGCACGCTGATGGCCTTTCTCACATCATTTCTACGGGGTGAGTTAACCCTCCGTTTTGCGCTTAAAGTGCTGGTTATTTTAACCATTGATGGCGGCGTACTGGCCTACTACTCCCAATGGATCCAACGACGTCCTGCCCAAGCCTAATTCCTGATCGCCGTGTGACCTATGCCCCCTATAGCCTTTGATCGTGCGTTTACTGCCCTAGCCACCCTGGCTGTTGCCGCTGGGACAGCGGCAGGTTTTTGGGTGTTGGGCACCCCTGGCCAACAACGGCTGATGATGGGTGACCGGCAGCGGCTAGAGGATTTAAATGCGATCGCAAATTCCCTCTACTGGCGCAAGCAAGATACCCCCGACTATGCCCTCCCCGACACCCTAGATCCAGCGGATCAGCGAGAAGATCCCATCACCCAAGAACTCTATCGCTATAACAAAGTTGACGAAGGCCATTACGAAATCTGCGCCAACTTTGCCACCGATAGCAATACCCACAAACTGGCCCATATTAATAATCAAGACTGGCAACATCCCCAAGGTCTGCACTGCTTTGCCCTAGAACTAAGCCAACCGCCCCCATCCCTATATTAAGGAAAAGATGGGGGCGGCCAGCGTTCATCAGGCCCCACGGGTCATCATCAGCCAACGGCGACAGCTTACGGTGCCGCCTAGGGTCGCTAACCCCACCCATAGGGAAGGCTCTGGCACCGATTGGGCGGGTGGGCTGGGCTGGGGATTGTCCGCCGCAGGGGGCAAGCCATAGGTCACAACGCCGCCATAAAGATTGGCATCCACCAGGTAACCAAAACGGTTGTTATCAATGGCAAACCCCTCAACGACAACATTCTTGACCCTGGGAATCTCGGTTGCGTTCTCCCCAAAACTGGACACGAAATAAGTATTACCCAGAAACTCCCCCCCCTGGAAATTAGCACTAGGGGATTCAGCTTCAGTATCTTGGGCATCATTGGCCTCAGTAAACTGAACACCGCCAAAATCAAATGTAATCGCCGTAGATTTAACAGATTCGTTATTATCTGCGGGTAAATTCGTCACATCAACCGATGTGATACCTGTGTAGCGTTCACCGGATAAAGGACCTGACAGTATATCTACGGTGAAATCATAGGAAACAGTTTGGGCAAGAGATCGTTGTGGATTAAAAAGTGTGAATGTAGCCGCAGTGACGGCCATCAGGAACAGACGATTTTTCATGGAAAGAAGACAACCTTAACTCGGTAGAATGTAGGTGTGAAACAGCATAATGCCCCCATGAAACAAGGCTAAAGGACAGCATCAAACAAAAACGCCAGTAACAATAAGGAGATTTCAATAAATCTTGTTTGAACTTGTTACAGGGGCTTCGGAAAAATTGCGGACCGATTAAGATAAAAATGGAGATTCCTTAAGCAGAGCAACACTTTTCAGCAACTACTGAGCAACATTCTCCGCATTTAGGCCATAAAAATTAGGCCAAATGGCGTATGTTTTCCTATGTATGAGCTACGTGTGATCATAGAAGCACCCCATCAGTGAACCTGAGGCAGTTAAATAAAACCATGCAGCTACAGCTTAAAGTTTGGCGACAAGCTGGCCCTAGGTCCCAGGGACAGCTAAAGGACTATCACCTGTCAGGGGTATCTCCTGATATGTCCTTTCTAGAAGCATTAGATTTTTTAAATGAGCAGCTCACAGAGTCAGGGCAAGAGCCGGTTGAATTTGACCACGACTGTAGAGAAGGAATCTGCGGCTCCTGTAACCTGATGATTAATGGTCAGGCCCATGGTCCACAGCAGCGCACCGCCACGTGTCAGCTGTACATGAGGCACTTTCAAGACGGTGACACGGTGGTTATCGAACCTTGGCGAGCCCAGGCATTCCCCGTTGTAAAAGACTTAGTCGTGGACCGCAGCGCCCTGGACCGCATTGTGGTAGCGGGTGGGTTTGTCTCGGTGAAAACGGGCTCAGCCCCAGAGGCCAACAGCATCCCCATCGCCCCCAGCGACGCCCAAACGGCCTTTGACTATGCCACCTGCATTGGCTGCGGTGCCTGTGTCGCCGCCTGCCCCAATGCGTCAGCCTCCCTCTTTACGGCGGCGAAGGTGTCCCACCTGTCCCTACTACCCCAGGGGCATCCTGAACGCCAACAGCGGGTCCTTAGGATGACGGAGCAAATGTCGGCGGAGGGATTTGGGGATTGTTCTAACCATGGGGAATGCCAGGCAGTGTGTCCCAAGGGAATTTCAATTGATGCGATCGCAACCATGCGCCGCGAATATATCAAGGCCATGCTGTAGGGGGACGCCTGCCATCCCCCCAGGTCTGTTGCCATGCAACCGACTAATTTTGCGCCCTACGCCTGTTGTAATTCGTCCAACCGGGCTAGGACCTCCTGGCTATGGATGGCCGGACGAACACCAAGAAATCGTTCCCGCATGGTTCCCGCCGGATCAATTAAATAGGTATGCCGCATGGACATGGGCCGCATCCAAGAGCCATAGGCGCGGCTAACGGCCCCATCGGCATCCGCCAACAAGGGAAACTTTAAACCTTCAGAATCACAAAATTCAGCGTGGCTATCCACATCATCGGCACTCACACCAATCACCTGGGCATTGCGCTCAATAAACTCAGGCAAATCCCGCTGAAAGCGCTGGGCCTCTAAGGTGCAGCCAGGGGTAAAGTCCTTGGGGTAAAAGTACAGCACCACCCACTGTCCCAAATAATCCGCCAGGGATATTTCACCATCCTCCCCATTACTCGGCAGGGTAAACCCAGGGGCAGGCGTATCCAACGGGACTTGCTCGCCCCCCAGCGCCTGGGCCGGAGCCGATGGACCAAGCACCAAGGTGATGACCAGGGCCATGGACAGGGCCACGGATAAAACGGCCCCCATGGGGCGACGAACAAAACGGCGGGCAAACACAAAAACCATATGAAATAACCGTAAAGCGATGGTCGTATTTAAGCTAACACCTCTCGCAGCCCTAGCCCGTGGCCCCCTTGCTTAAGCTGAATAAATCCCACCTTTAGGCAGGACTTCGGCGAGGTGAATTGAACTAAAAATTGCACTAAAAAGTGCCGTTGCTGATTTTGGGGATGAACCGATCTGGCAACGATGCCATAAACCGTTATCCAACCGGTATCCATTAGACACCATCCTCCCGAGGCGCAGCAATGCAAAAAAGTAAGGCCCTGAAGACTTGCTTCAGGGCCTTACTTTTTTAATGGTGGCGGGGGCCGGATTTGAACCAACGACCTTCGGGTTATGAGCCCGACGAGCTACCAGACTGCTCTACCCCGCGTTAGCGCTTTACTACTATAACCATGCGGAGTGTAAAGCGCAATACTTTTTTTTGGATATTGGATTATCCCAGGGAAATATCCCCCACCATGTCCAATCGTTTGTAGCTACTTAGGTTCAAATAGGTTTCAGCTAGGGTATCAGCGATATCTGGAGAGATCCACCCCAACTGGCGCAAGGCATGGAGCGCCGCCGCATATTTTGCTCGCTTAGACCCATCCACCACTTTTAGGGCCAAGCCCAATCCTTGACCGACCCGACTGATGCATTGAATACCCTCAGCTCCCGATTTACTGAGAATTTGGCCCTGGGTCAGGCGCATCAGTTCAGTGTCAAATCCCTGGGGACCCGCCACCATTTCTGGATGGTGGGTCATGGCCCGCACCACCCGTTCCATGGCAAGATTTTCCCCGGACGCTAGCTTGGCATACAGCGTTGCCATCTGACGCAGCTGCATGAAATATGTCGGCGCACCACAGTCATCGTGGGCACAGATAAATTCATCGGACGGCATTTCCAACAGGCCCGAAAAGCAATTCAGAATTTGCTTTTGGAGGGGATGGTTGCGCTGTAAATAGCTGTTGAGTTCCCATCCCTGCTGTTTGCAAACCGCCAACATGCCCGCATGCTTACCAGAGCAATTGTGCTCCAAAGGACTTTGCTTACCGGTCGGGGTGGGGCATTGCAGACAGCCCGGTTCCAAATCAGCCCGCCATAGAATGCCGAACACCTGGCGAGCCTGGGTGGTGAGGCCTTGGTGAGACCCACAGATAACGGCCAAATCTTTGTCGGTCAGCTTAAACGTATCTAAGGCCCCCGTAGAAGTCACGGCCATGGCTTGGAATGGCTTGAGGGCAGAGCGAATAAAGCTGGCATTATCGGCGTCACCCGACGCTGACAGTAAGCGCCCACGGCTATCGGCCACCGCCGCGTGGACCTGGTGGACAGACTCAACAATCCCTTCTCTCAACAGCTGAACTGCTAGTGGGGCAGTGGAGGTACGGCTTGGCCTAGGCATAGATTTTGATTGAAACAGCTAAAGACATGACCAGAGGGGCAATACGGGTAAATTGGGTTGGCCCTGCCCATATTAGTACTTGATCAAGATTAAATTTTCGGGAGGATTTGATGGGGGTGGCCCAGGCCCGCAGGCTAAGACCAGTGATCAGACCGCACAAGGGCCCCAGGTTCCCAAAGGCCCCAAACCAGTGACAGGGGTTGGCCATGAAAGCGTAGGCATCAAAATAACGATAAGCCCAGAATGCCGGTTGTCAGGCAGCCAGCCATAATGCCAAAGGTTTTGATCAGTCGATTTAAGATTGGCTTGACCTGGTAGTCCACGATTAGGCGATCGCGTTTAAAGATGTCGTCGGGCTTGGTCCATATTTGGCCATCGTACCAACCCGATTCTTCGTAGGGCAGGTCCTTAATCTGTAGGCGGTTGCCCACGTGGGCCCAGCCCACATAGAGCTGCAGTAGGGTCAGGGCAGGAATCACCAGTGCCCCCAGGGCAGCACTGACCAAAAACTTAATCAGAAAATGATGGGGCGAATAGCTGACGGCGGCAATGGGACCGGAGACTAACCAGCTCAGGCCCCAAACCACTAACACAGGCAGCATATACCCCCGTAGATCACGGGCACCCCAGCTGTAGAACCAGGACTCTCGCATATCCTCATATTCTCGTATGGGCAACTGCTCAGCAGGAACAGGGCAGCGCGGCGTAGAGCGTTTCATGGCCAATGGTTACGGGTAAATACCTCATTATCATAGGGCACAATCCCCATGGGCTATGGGGTCAGGCCAGCCGGGGGCGTCGGAATAAACTCAATGCGCTGGACGTGGCCCCAAAACGCTTCAAGATCGTAATATTCCCGTTCCCGAGGTTGAAAGATATGGACGATCACCTCACCGTAGTCGTAGATCACCCATTTACCTTCATCAGCGCCCTCGGTGCGGAGGGGAGAACGGCCGTGATCGGCTTCGATGGTGGCTTCAATGGAACGGGCAATGGCGCGAACTTGAACATTGGTAAAACCGGTGGCAATCACAAAATAGTCGGCCAGATAGGACGCATCCCCCACCTGAAGAATGGCAATGTCATCGGCCTTACGATCATCGGCCGCATTGGCGATGACCAGGGCCAGGGCTAAGGCCTGTTCGTCTGGCTGACCGATTGCGATCGCATTATTTTCTGATGTATCTATATCGACAGTCCCTGATGTGTCTAATTTAAATGCCTCAGTCAACGATACTAATCTCCCTCATACAAATAAGTGGTCTACCTACACGGTAATGCAAATTATTTGAAGCAGAACATATTAAATAATTCTGCGGTCATAGTGTAATGAGGTGTAATACATCACCGCGGTCAAACCGATGCCAAATTTTGCCATCATAGGGGATAATCCAGCTGTTCTGGGAAATGAATTCATTGAGGAAACACTGCTATGGCGACACAAGCAGGGATAGGTGTACTGATTGGATTAGGCCTTGGTTCAGGGATAACGGCCTTTCTAATGAAGCGCATCATTCGCCGTCAAGACAATGCCCTCCAGCAATCCCTCAATCGACTAAATCGTATTCAGGAAGACCATTCCCAGGATCTGACCACGTCCTTGGCCAAGCTAGAAAGTGACTACGAACAGCAGCTAGCCGCCACCATTGAGCGCTACCAAGATTCCCACGAGGCACAACTCACCGAGTTAGAAGCCGAATACGAAGCCCGGATCGCAGCATTGCTAGGTGCCAATGCCCTAGCGAGCGAGGACGAGGTGGCCACCAGTCCTGCCCCGCCAACGTTAGTGGATACGACGGTCGTAGAGCCCACCCCAGCCGATGATGGCTCCCCCCCAGCCCTTGAATTGAGTCAGCAGCCCACGAACGAGTCCTTCACCTCAATTCCAGATCCCTGGACAGAGGCCGCCAGTGGCCCAGCCGCCGTAGCCCCTACACCGGTAGCCGAACCATCCCCAGAAACCGCAGTCCCCGCACCAGAAACTGAACCGCAGCAGCAGACGGCGGGGGCCACTGCGGCCACCGTAACTGCGGCGGCGGCGGCGACTGCGGCGGCGGCGGCTGCCACCGTAACCACGACAGCAGCGACCTCGGCCGACACCGCGACCGTAGACACCACCGCAGCAACTGCACCTACGGCCAAAAAGATGAGCCGAACTAACGATCCGACTCAAATAGCGGCAGACCTTGGTAAAGCCGCCGCCATAAACCGTAAACAGGCCATTCGTGCCGTTCCCCAGCTCGGCAAACTGGTCAAAAATCACGATCCTGAAGTGCGCTTAGCGGCCGTTAGCGCACTTCAGGAATCTGGCTCCATTAAGGCCATTCCCTTTCTCCGAAAAGCCCTCAGGGATACGGACAGTCGTGTCGTAGCCACAGCC
>CALHGI010000096.1 GCA_938029995.1 uncultured cyanobacterium
GGCCGTGCGACAACAGGCGGCCAGTGGAGATGCGGTGGCCATCGCGCAATACGGCAACCTGGTCAAACGCCATGGCGACATTCTAAAGACCTGTCGGCAGCGCCAGTGGCCACGTCAGCAGGCGACTTGGATCCGGCTTTATCCCTGCGATCTTCGGCCTGGGGTGCTCGACGCCCTAATGGATCGAATCGTGAACTTGGGGTACACCGAAGTCTATGTTGAAGCCTTTTATAATGGCCAGTTACTGATTCCCCAGCGGGATAACCGGACGGCATGGCCCAGCGTGGTACAGCAGCGGGGCTATGAGGATCGGGATCTGTTGGCGGATGCGATCGCAGCAGGCCATAAGCGCGGCATCAAAGTCTATGCCTGGATGTTCACCATGAATTTTGGTTACTCCTATGGGCAACGGGGCGATCGACAACAGGTCTTAGCACGCAATGGCCTGGGGGAAACCACATCAGCATTTGCCAGTCGGGGTGGCAGTAATAACATCGAAGAAATCTTTATCGATCCCTATAACTACCAAGCTCAAAGCGACTACCGCCGCATGCTAGACCTCGTACTGCAGCGAAAACCCGACGGCGTCCTGTTCGACTACATTCGCTACCCACGGGGCACCGGCAGCCATTCCGTAGCGGGTCAGGTAAACGACCTGTGGATCTATGGCCGTGCCGCCCAGAATGCCTTGCTCCAAAGAGCCTTAAACAATAAAGGACGAGCCCTGATTCAACAATTTCTCTCCCGAGGGTATCTAACCGAAGGAGACCTAACAAAGGTCGATCAACAATTCCCCAATGAAGCAGAACCCCTGTGGCAGAGTCGCCAACCATCTGGCAGCACCAGTGAAGTAGACGTATCCGTACGCCGTCCAGCCCTGCAACTAGAGCTATGGCGATTGAGCGTAGCCCACGCGGTCCAAGGAGTCATTGACTTTCTCAACACCGTCGCCCAGCCCGCACAACAGCAAAACATTCCAGTAGGAGCCGTATTCTTTCCCACCGCCAACCAGCCCGTTGGCACCCAAGGCTACGACTCTCGACTCCAGCATTGGAACCGCTTTTCCAAATCCATGAGCTGGCACCCCATGGCCTATAGCATCTGTGGCAACACCCGCTGCATTGTGCAAGATGTGCAGATGGTACTGAACCAAAACAGTGCCAGCAATGTTCGCCCAGCCTTGGCAGGCGTGTGGGGCAAATCCATTAATAATCGGCCCTCATTAGAAGCCCAAATGAACGCCATTCAGCGAGCGGCTCCTAATATTCAATCGGTCAGTCACTTTGCCTATTCCTGGCAAGATCCAGAATTTGACCGGGTAAGAAAGTTTTGCACCCTGCCCTAGCCCAGTGGAGTTCCACCCTAGGGCCCGCAGTGGGCATCTTCCATCAGGGCAGCAGTCGCGACAATATCGCATGGAAATTCTGACTCGGCTCGGATGCATTGAGGGTCCACTTATCATCTAGGGATTGAAACCCAAACAGCACATAGAGCCCCACAGTAAGGGCTAACGCATGCCATAAACGATGTCTCACTGTGGTCACCTCAAATCCTCAAACGCTTTATGGCTCTAAAATCGCATCTATCACATTGAGCCGAGCAACTCATACCCCTTAGAAACATGCCCATTACCGGCAATGCAACTGGCCAATGTGATACACCAATGCCCTGATGTGTCAGAACATAAGCTATAGCTTACGGGGGTGTATTTATCTCCGTGACTAAATATGTTACGTAAATGAAATTGTCACATTAATAAGATCTACCACTAAGCATAGACTTAAATCAATACGATCGGTCAAACACCTTTCCTAAAGCAAGAAAACCTCATAAATCAACAAGTGCCCCGGGTCTCTAGAAGAGATCCGGGGCACTTGTTCATAGGAAAAGAGGGAGGCGCTACGAGAAACGGCTAAATGGTCACCCTAAGCGACTGACTATTCCACCCCTTCAATGCGATTTTCGACTTCCTCATAGAGCTCCTGCAAACGCTCAATATTCTCATCGCTGGTTTCCCAATAGCCGCGACCATTGACTTCCAATAATGTGGTTACCATCCGTCGGAATGAGTTGGGATTTAGATCCATCAGGCGCTTACACATGTCTTCATCGTCAATGAAAGTGGTGTTGGCATCCTCGTAAACCCAGTTATCGACCGCATCAGCCGTCGCCGACCACCCCATGGTGTTGACCAACCGGTTGGATAGCTCACGAACACCTTCGTAGCCATTGGCCAGCATCCCTTCGTACCACTTAGGATTAAGCAGCTTCGTACGAGAATCTAAGCGCACCGTTTCTGACAGCGTCCGCACTTGGGCATTAGCCGTCGTGGTATCAGCCACAAATGAGGTCGGCTTTTTACCATCATCCCTGAGATTAGAGACCACCTTGGTGGGGTCAGAATCAAAGTAGTGGGAAACATCCGTCAGGGAGATTTCGGAAGAATCCAGGTTCTGGAAGGTGACATCGGCGGTCTTTAGGGTGGCCTCAAACAGGTCACGGGACTGATCCATCACCCCAGGGTTATCTGAGTTAAAGGCAAAAGACTTCCGCGTCAAATACATTTCCTGGAGCTCAGCCTCCTCTTCCCAGCTGCTATTTTCCACCGCCAAGTTGACGTTGGCCGCATAGGAGCCAGACGCATTGGAGAAAATCCGGGTGGCCGCTTCACGCACTGACAACCCCATTTCCTCGGCCTGTTTCAGGGCATGCTTCCGAACAAAGTTCATTTCCAGGGGTTCATCGGCTTCGGCGGCCATTTTCACCGCCCGATCCAACAGTGCCATCTGGTTAACAAACAAGTCGCGGAATACACCAGAACAGTTAATCACCACATCAACCCGAGGACGACCCAGCTCCTCTAGGGGAACAATTTCCAGTTTATTCACCCGCCCCAGGGCATCAGGAACCGGTTTCACGCCAACGAACCATAGCATTTGGGCCAAGGACTCACCGTAGGTCTTAATGTTGTCGGTGCCCCAAAGCACGGAGGCGATTGTCTCAGGGTACTGACCGCCATTGTCCTGGCGCTGACGCTCTAGCAGACGATCCACCACCACCTTGGCAGACTGAACGGCTGCGGTGGTGGGAATAGACTGGGGATCTAGGGCGTGAATATTCTTACCGGTTGGCAACACATCCGGGTTACGAATAGGGTCACCGCCAGGCCCCGGCAGCACGTACTCACCATCCAAAGCCCGAAGTAAGGAAGCCAACTCGTTATCGGCTACGACCTGCTTTAGACAGAACTGAAGGTAATCAAACAGGGGATTGAGGGCTTCAGGATCCACCTGCTTGTAGCCCAGGCTATAGAGGGCCTCTACCCAAGGCTCTTTACGCTTACCGAAGTTAAAGAACTTCAGCATGGTTTTCAATGAAACCCGTCCCTCATCGTCCAGTTGTTCATTAACAATGGCACCAACCGCAGCACGGGTAGCTTCGTTAATTTCAAACAGCAGCTGCACATCATCTAAGGCGCCAAGGTCGCTATTGCGGTAGATTTCATCGATATCGCGGCCAATACTCTCAGAGATAATACGCTGCAGACTCTTGAATCCCTCTTCTTCGCGATCAAGGCTGGCGATGTTCACCAACGTGGCCACAGCCTCCTCAGCGGTAGGGGGCTTGCCGATGACGTGCAGGCCACAGGGGAGTAGGCGAGATTCGATCTCCATCAGCTTGATGTAAATCTTGCCCACGACGGTGTCGCGCTCTTCCTTGCTAATTTCGCTAGCATCTTCCACGTCAGGCAGGTCAACATCTCGATCCAGATTGACCTGACGCGCTTTTTCAATGATGGCGTTGACAATGGAAACAGCCCGACCGCCTTCCTTAAGGCCCTGGTAGGAACCAATTAGCTCACTGAGTTCCTTTAGCCCCTTGTACAAGCCTGCATTCTCGGCTGGGGGGGTTAGGTAGCTAATGGTTTGGGCGTAGCCGCGGCGCTTGGCAATGGTGGCTTCAGAGGGGTTGTTGGCGGCGTAGTAATAAAGGTTGGGGGTGCTGCCAATGAGGTTATCGGGATAGCACTGGCCCGACATGCCCATTTGCTTACCCGGCATAAACTCTAGGGAGCCATGGGTGCCGAAGTGCAGCACTGCATCCGCCTTCCAAATTTTCTCAAGGAAAGTGTAGTAGGCGGCAAAGCCATGGTGTGGACTGGCGGAGCGGGAGAACAGCAGCCGCATGGGGTCACCTTCGTAACCAAAGGTGGGTTGTACACCAATGAACAGATTGCCGTAGGCCTTACCGTATACCAACAGATTTTGACCATCGGTATTGAGGGTGCCTGGCGGCGGCCCCCAGTTCTCTTCTAGGCGTTCGGAATAGGGCGTTAGCTGCTCATACTCAGCCACCGACATGCGATAGGCAATGTTTAACTCAGGACTGTTGTACTGGGCTTGGGCATCGTTAATCACCTCCAGCATTAAAGCTTCTGGAGAGTCCGGCATACCCTCAATGGTGTACCCACCGACCTTCATGTCTTCCATGGCTCGATAAATGGAACCAAAGACATTGAGATAGGCAGCAGTACCCACATTTCCCTTATCGGGGGGGAAACTAAATACGGTGATGGCCAGCTTCTTCTGAGCTCGGGACAAACAGCGCAGATTAGCCCACTTGAGCGCTCGCTGGGAGATGGCCGCCACCCGATCTTGCAGGGTGATGGCACGGCCGGTCAATCCGTCACGACCAGACGCCACAATGGGCTCGATGGCACCATCAAGCTCTGGAATGGCCATTTGCAATGCCACTTGAATAGGATGCAAGCCAAGGTCGCTATCTTCCCATTCCTCGGTGGTTTGGAACACCAAGGGCAGGGCGACCATGTAGGGTCGGTTGAGGCGCTGCAATGCTTCAATGGCCTTGGGATGATCTTGGCGAGCCGGACCACCCACAAGGGCAAACCCCGTCAAGGAGACGACTGAATCGACCACGGGTTCTTGGGTGACTGGCTCATAGAAGTATTGCTCTACGGGCTTGGAAAAATCTAGGCCGCCGGCAAATACAGGAATCACCCGAGCACCCAGGTATTCTAGTTCCTGCACCATGGACACATAGTGGGCTTCGTCCCCAGTGACCAGGTGAGTGCGCTGTAGCACCAAGCCCACACAGGGGGCCTGATCTCGCTTGTGGGAAGCGGGCAGATCTTGGCGAGAGCTATACCAATTGAGGTACTCCTTGATGTCCTCATACATGGAGGGGGCGAGGGGGTGCCAAATCCCGGTGTCAGGGTAAGTGACGGGATCTTGGTAATCCATGCTCTCGGGAGCGCCGTCAATTTCCTTGTCACCGAACATGTAGCGATCGGCCAGCATGAGCATGAAGTTCTCCAGATTTTCAGGAGAGCCCCCCAGCCAATACTGGAAACTCAGCATAAAATTACGCGCATCCTGCGCCTTATCCGAAGGCAGGTATTTCAACACTTTTGGCAGGGTGCGAAGGAGCTTGAGCATGGCGTCTTCAAAGCTGCCACCCTGCTTTTGGCGGCGCTTTTTCATAAATTCGCCGATGGCGCTCTTGGACTGCCCCAACTGGGCCATGGAGAAGCTGCCCATCTTGTTTAGGCGCATCACCTGGGGCATAGATGGGAAGACCACTGCCACATCAAGGGTTTCACGGTGTGGCTTAACAGCCGCGACCACCTTTTCAGCCAGTTCTTCAATAAATATTAGGGAGGCGACGAAGACGTTAGCTTCAGAAACGTCTTTTTTAAATGCCTCGTAGTTGCCGTTATCGCGAAGCTCTTCAATCAGGTAACCACTAACCTCAACTGCAATGTGGGGATTGTTGGCGTTGATGGATTTGACAGCGGCAGATAGAGCGCTTTGATACTGTGGCTCTAATACGACATAAACCACTTTCATCAAGGACCGTTCGCCAAGATTCTCGGGTGAGATGTGTCTCACGGTGGGCTTGACGTTGGTGAACATGCAGTTTGACTCCTTCCTCGGGGGTTTTCTCTTCTGTAAATCTGATTAGGGTGATGACTGCCGGTTGGGCTAGAAATTCCAGCAACTCGGCATTACTGGTTAGGCTGATTTAGATGGTCCATATAGCCCCCAGCAATTACAAAACTGTTTGCAAAAAATACTTTACAAAAGCGAAGCAAATACTGTAATGAGAAACATTCCACAACATCTAAATAGGTTTTTAAACCTACTGTGTTTGTATCAGAAAATCCCGTCTCACTAGGGATACAGCTGCGGATGCGATACAAAATTACATATTGCTCTTCTATTCTTGTAACGAATTTGTTACACAAGCAGAGAGTGTCACTATCCTTATACTTCAAATAAAGTAAAAATATAAGACTTGACAAAACATGGCTTGGGTAAATGGTCTTTTTTGGGCCATTGTTCGCGCAATCAAATTGATGCTTATTAAGAGGTTGGGCTCGATGCTACTTTGCGCAGGGAACAATTTTCCATAAGATCTGGGGGTAGGGCGATAATTCTCTGAATCTTTTTTGGGTGGCTGGCTATGCGCATTTTGGTGATGGGTGGGACTCGGTTTATTGGGGTATATCTGACTCGGTTATTGATGGAGGCTGGCCATGAGGTGACGCTGCTCAACCGGGGAAATCGGCCTGGACCTGCTGGGGTGGAGGTGGTGAGGTGCGATCGCAAGTCCCCCGATGCCCTCAAGGCCGCCCTATCCGGCAGAACCTTTGACACCATCTATGACAACAACGGTCGCGAGCTAACGGATACCAAGCCCCTAGTCCAACTGTTTAGTGGCACCGTCAAGCAATTTATATACGTCAGTTCCGCCGGAGTTTATGCAAAAAGCGATCAGATGCCCCACCGGGAGGGCGATCCCGTTGATCCCAACAGTCGTCATAAGGGAAAACATCACACCGAAGACTATCTAATTAGGCAAGGCATTCCCTTCACCTCAATTCGCCCCGTCTACATCTATGGTCCGCAGAACTATAACCCAGTAGAAAAATGGTTCTTTGATCGCCTGAGCCATGATCGACCGCTGTTAATTCCCGGCGATGGCCAATCCATCACTCAGCTAGGTCACTGCGAAGATTTGGCACGCGCTATGGTGGCGGTTTTAGACAATCCCAAAGCCATCGGACAAATTTACAACATCTCAGGCGATCGCTATGTCACCTTCAATGGGCTGGCCCATGCCTGTGCGAGCGCCATGGGTAAACCATCTCCCGATCTGCGCCATTACGACCCCAAGCAGTTTGACTTTGGTAAGCGCAAAGCATTTCCCATGAGGGTGCAGCACTTTTTTGCCGCCATTGACAAAGCCCAAAAAGACTTGAATTGGTCCCCCAGATATAGTTTGGTTAGCGGGTTAAGGGATTCCTATCAAAACGACTATCTAAAGTCAGATCAATCGGTGGACTTTGATTTAGACGAACAAATTTTAGCCATGACCTAGGGCCTCATTATTGCCCCCATAGTCTAGAAAAAGTCTCGAGTGTTGGAGCTAGGGGCGTCCATAACCAAGAGTTTGAGTAAACCTTAGGTGGGGTGCCCCTTAGTGCCAGAAAAGCGTTAAGTCGTCACTTAAGCTCCTAAAAAATTAATCGGCTTCCTAGAAATCATAGAAATCAAATCTCTTTTAGAAAGCCCCTATTCAAAAGCCATATTCCAGACAAATAAAATAACTTTCAATAAACTCAAATAACTAGTTTAATTGATATTTTAATTAATTCTACTGAGTCTAATTTTTTTATACTGAAAATCGCTTACACCGATGTAGTTTTAAATACTTAGCTAATTACAAAAAGCATTGAATTCAAACCATATTGGGTTGATACTTTGATACTTTTTACAGTAATTACACCTATGACCTAATTGATTTTCTTGGAGCATTAAGCCTGCCTGACCAGATACTTGGATTTAAGCGTTGACCGCTAACCGTTTTGATTCAAGTAAATCGCCTTAGGTAGCCTTAAAGATTCAAGGGATTCTTTGGTGAATTTTGCATTCGTCATGGGGCAGCTAGGTTTTGTAGAGCCAATTATTTGGGGACATCAGCTGAGTAACCTAACTCTTTTGAAATCAGGTTTACAGTTGACCGCTCTACTAAGGTTGAGATGGATTTTAAGCAGTAATTTTTCCCAGAGGTGTTAATGTTCATTTCTTGAATAGGTGACTAAAAAACAAATAAAACGCTTTTAGCTGCGTTTAATTCTTGTTATCAAAGAACTCAATTCTAGATTTGAGCTTAACTATCCACGGGAATACCATCGATTTTTGAGGAATTTCCTATGGGTAGGAGATTCCTGAAATTTCCATCTGCTTTATTTTCAAAAAAACCATCTAATACACCAGGATAAATCCCATCAGATTCACAACTAAAATCAATTATTTAGGCGATTTTAGTTGAACTGATGGTCAGAACATCACTGGCGTATTGATACATCCAGTTTTTGCTAAAAAATAAACTTCAATAACTATGAACTACAAGCGTGTTTTACCTGGGGTTGCCGTATGTGTGGGGGCAACTTTTTTGGCCACAACTGTGCCCGCCCAAGCAGCCCTACTGTTTAGTGATTCTGACAACTTTTCCAATATTTTGACCGAGCTGACCGGTGGTCCAGAATTATCAGTGAGTCGATATGACGGCGACGGTATCGTCAGCGACATTAAGCTTACGTTTAGCAGTGCTTTACGCACCAGCGGTGAAATTATCAATACAGCAGCCCAAGCCCAGGACTTTACATTGACACTGTTGGCAGGACAGTACGACCTGGTGCCTGTGGCGGGTTCACCGACGTCCTTGCCCACCTTTAGTCCCTTAACATTGGACAGTCCTTTTGGGCAAACCATTGGAAGTCAGTCTTACCAGGCGCTTGTTCCTAATACGCTCGACACATTTGGTGGTTTTGAGGTGACTGGTGCCGACAGTCTGACGGTTACAGACCTAACTGCAATCTCTGATTTCTTAGGAACAGGCGATATTACGTTTCAGCCCTTTACCCAGATTTTAACCCTGGGCCAAGGGGGGGGTGGCAACGTAGATACCTTTGTGGATACCTTTGCCGATGGGACATTAACCATTGAGTACTTTGGTGAAGCACCGGTCGTGCCCCCAGTCACGCCCCCCACATCCGTACCTGAACCCGGCTTATTGGTGGGGATGGTTGGCTTGAGCGCATTGGGACTTAAGGATAAGCTCAAAGCCCTGTTGGCTTAGGGGGCTGTCAGATCCCTGGCCCATGATGGCCACTGGCCAGGGATCTGACAATTGGAACGCCCATAACGGCTGCCACGTCAGACTTTTGGCAGTTCTAGGCCTCCAACTAAGGGGATATCTCTTGCCTGGCGATATCTCCATCTGAAAGAACCATCAACTTGTCAACTGACAGTTTCCCCGAAGGGAACCAGCTGCCAAGTTGATGGTTTGTTGATGGTTTATTGTTGCCAGCTCCACAGCGGGATAGCTTGGAGGCCATGGTGTAGGCCAGCGGTGATCGCTGAAAGCTTTAGGTGGCAATAGCTATGGCCACAGAAAACGGAGGAATGAATGTGGTGGTTTGCCATAAATTGCTATGGAAACCGAAATTCAGGTTCGGTAACCCCCCCTTCAGGGAATGGCTCTGGATTAGCACTATAGTAATGAGCTTTCAAGCAACCCATTTAATGGTTCAGCTGAAAGCAGGGACGCTGTTGGTCCATGGGATGTATGACACAGGGATGAATTTCATCCGTCAGAACTTCCCGTTAGATCCTGATCGAACACCAGCAGTGCCAAACGAGTTACTCAGCCGGAGCAATTGATATGGGAAAAGTAGTAGGAATTGACTTGGGGACTACGAACTCTGTGGTCGCCGTAATGGAAGGGGGTAAGCCCACTGTAATCGCGAACGCAGAAGGGTTTCGCACCACTCCATCGGTGGTGGCCTATGCCAAGAGTGGCGATCGCCTAGTGGGTCAAATCGCTAAACGCCAAGCCGTTATGAACCCAGTAAACACGTTTTACTCGGTTAAGCGTTTCATTGGCCGTCGTCAGGATGAGGTGGGCAACGAATCTTCAGAAGTGCCCTACAACGTCCTAAACGTGAACGGCAATGTAAAAATCGAGTGTACCAATGCAGATAAGCAATTTGCACCGGAAGAAATTTCTGCCCAGGTACTGCGTAAGTTAGCCGACGATGCTAGCAAGTACCTAGGCGACCAAGTTACCCAGGCAGTCATTACCGTTCCTGCTTACTTTAATGACTCCCAGCGTCAGGCCACTAAGGATGCGGGTCGCATTGCGGGTTTAGAAGTTCTGCGGATTATTAACGAGCCCACCGCCGCTGCCCTGGCCTATGGTCTCGACAAGAAGAGTAATGAAACTATCCTCGTGTTTGACTTGGGTGGTGGTACCTTCGACGTCTCTATCTTAGAAGTGGGCGACGGTGTCTTTGAAGTACTGTCCACCTCTGGAGATACTCACCTGGGTGGTGACGACTTTGATAAAAAGATCGTAGATCACCTGGCAGAGAAGTTCATGGCCCAAGAGGGCATCGACCTGCGCAAGGATAAGCAAGCGCTGCAGCGACTGACTGAAGCAGCTGAAAAAGCCAAGATTGAGCTGTCCAGCGTTACCCAGGCGGAAATCAACCTACCCTTTATTACCGCCACCCAGGACGGTCCTAAGCACCTCGACCTCACCCTAACTCGGGCAAAGTTTGAGGAGCTAGCCTCTGACCT
This sequence comes from uncultured cyanobacterium, assembly GCA_938029995.1. GTDB lineage: Bacteria > Cyanobacteriota > Cyanobacteriia > Phormidesmidales > Phormidesmidaceae > Leptothoe. Next base: position 10,668 of record CALHGI010000096.1, read on the forward strand.
AATCGACCGTTGTGGCGTACCGGTAGAAAACGCTATCCGCGATGCCAAGCTAGCGAAGACCGATATTAACGAAATCGTTCTAGTGGGGGGTTCCACTCGAATTCCTGCGGTCCAAGACCTAGTCACTAAGATTCTAGGAAAAGAGCCTAACCAAAGTGTTAACCCTGATGAAGTGGTGGCCATTGGTGCCGCAATCCAGGGGGGTGTTCTGGCTGGTGAAGTTAAGGATATTCTGCTCCTAGACGTTACGCCCCTATCTTTGGGTGTGGAAACCCTGGGTGGCGTTATGACTAAGCTGATCCCCAGAAATACTACAATTCCCACCAAAAAGTCTGAGGTGTTCTCCACCGCAGTGGATGGTCAGACCAATGTTGAAATCCATGTCCTGCAAGGTGAGCGGGAAATGGCTAACGACAACAAGGACCTGGGTGTGTTCCGTCTCGACGGCATTCCTCCTTCCCCCCGTGGCGTGCCTCAAATTGAGGTGATCTTTGATATTGATGCTAACGGCATCTTGAATGTCACGGCCAAGGATAAGGGCACTGGCAAAGAGCA
>CALHGI010000097.1 GCA_938029995.1 uncultured cyanobacterium
GCTGTTTGGCGGAATGAATCAACGCATGGGTCAACCTAAACCTCTTCGTTGCCATATTTCCTCATCCACCGGCAGCAAAAACAATACCGTTGCTGATTCAAATAATGATCAGCAATACCAAAACACTTAAACGAACATTTATTGGAAAGGACTATGAGGGATCTTGCTCGGGATTTTCAGGCAATGCCGCTAGTGGCTTGGATGGTGTGGGTGGTCATGGCGATCATTGCAGCTCCAGTTATGGCCTTAACCCCAGATACACAGCCAGAGGCAGCCGGGGCTGAAGGGATTACCCTAGTGGCATCCCCAGCGGCGGAAACAGGCCCGGCCTCTGGCGCTGGGGAAATTGAACCCGGAGCGATTGGGCTAGTTGAACTGCTTGCGGGCATTGAACCCGAGACCGCTGAGGAAATTGAGCCCGAGACTCGTGGGCAGGTTGACTTAGCTGAAGCCCATATCCCCTCAACCGCTGGGCCTGATGGTGCCATGGAGGATGACCCCACGGAGCCGCTGGGGCTGGCCCAGGCAAACTCCGGCGATCTGGCGGACCCCTCAGATCCATTTTTCTTTGATGAAAACTCCGTTGAACCCCTTGATGATGGAGTCCTTGCCCCCCTCTCGGGGTCAGAGCCCCTGCCAGATGGGACGACCGGAGAGGTGGCTGAATTGGAGGATGGCCCCCTGACACCGCCATCCCTCAAACTTCAGACCGCGGCCATTCAAGAGGGGGATGACTTTTCCGCCCGGGCCCGAGTATATGGCCACTATTTTCTCCAGCCTAATGTGGCTGTGGTGGGTGCTGTGGACCTGTCCACCGGTGACGCCTTTTCGGATACCGACTCCACTGGCTTAAATATTAGTGAGCTCTATGTCATTGCGTCTCCCCCCGAGTTGCCCGGTTTGCGGGGCGCTGCGGGTCTGATCGAGCTATCCTCCTTCTTTGATCGCAATAGTTTTGCTAAGGACAGCCTGACCCACTTTATCAATCCGGTTTTTCAGACCAACCCGGCGTTGGCCACGACCCAGTTAGAATCTCAGCCAGCCGCCCTGGTCCACTGGCGACCCATTGACGAAATCATTCTCAAAACAGCCGTCTTTTCCTCCGATGGGTTTGATGATTTAGACTTTGATGCCATTGCGGCGGAATTAGGGGTGAACCTTGGCAATCTGATTGTCCGGGGGACCTATGTGAGCGCCACGGATAACGGTGACCGGGACGGCATCCCTGAGAGTTTCCAAATCAATCGTAATGGGGTATTTGGACCCCAGGAAGGCGATCGGGAAGTGTCCTATGGCGTCAACGCCGAGTGGTTTATCCCTGAGCTAAATGCGGGGCTATTTGGCCGCTATGGTCACCACCGGAATGCTGATTTGGATATCTCCGGCGACACCTACAGTTTTGGTGTGAACTTTCTGGATCTGTTTATTGATGATGATCGCTTTGGCATCGGCTACGGTCGTCAACTCAGCGATGATGGTCGGCGTCAGGGTGATCGCCCCGATGTATTGGAAACGTTTTACGACATTAGGCTGGCCCCCAATGCCCGGGCGGCCATTAGCTGGCAGCTGCGGGATGAATTCTCCGAGTCGGTATTGGGACTTCGCATTCGCGCTGACTGGGATTTATTAGAGCTTTTTGATTGATTGGTATTTTTAGTCCTTATCGCTTGATATACAGACGTTTCATGTAACGTCTCTCCATAAAAATAGGAAGCACTCATTATTATGAACTGGTATCGTCGCACGCTGGGTCTGTGTCTCAGCTTCAATCTCCTCGCCGCCACTCCGTTGCTTTTGGCTCAGCCGGTTCGGGCTCAGGTCGTCCCCAACCTGGATAATCAGCCCACACTGGTGCGGGACGGGTATGCCCTGTTTGAAAAGGGTTGGATTGACCCGGCCCTAGATAAGTTTTTGCAGGCGGTGCAGCAGTACCCAGAGTCTGGTCTGGCCCAGTTAGGATTGGCCCGGTCTTATTTAAAGCTGGGGCAGGATGCCAATGCCTTTGAGGCGTTTCAGCGGCTGGCGGTGCTAGAACCCACCAATGTGGAAGCGCTGGAAACCTTAGGGTTATTGGGCAGCTATCGCCCTGAGTGGCGCGGCGTTGGCATTGATGCTTTGACGACGCTGCTGGAACAACCGGGATATGGCCAAAACGGGGACGTGCGATCGCAACGGGCCCTGCTTCTATTCTACGAGGGTCGCCTAATTGAGGCCGTGGCCGACTACGATGTGGCCCTAGGGCAGACACCTAGCCTCACCACCCAAATCGGGGCGGCCCAGGTATTTGCCTATGGCGGACGCTCCGCCCAATCCGTCGAGCTCTTTGAAAGCTATATCAGCGCCGGACAAACCCTAAAGGTCTACGAAGCCCAGGCCTATAGCTTTGCCCTCCGACAGCAGGGTAATCCCAGCGCCGCCATTGATGTGCTAGAACCCTTCCTTAATGCCAACGGAGAGGCCGCCGAGCAGGCCCAGCTAAAGGCAGATCTAGCCACGTCCTATGCCGCCAACCGTCAATATGAGCGCGGACTGGCCCTTTTAGATACCATCGTAGGGCAGCCCCTGGTGGTGGCCCGAGCCCTCAGGGGAATGAGCTTTTACACGGATGCCCCTGAAGTTCAGACTCGAGCCATTGCCGCCTATGAAAGCGTACTAACCAGTTCTCAGTTGACCGTTGGCACCGCCCGGGAAGCCGCGGATGCCCTCAGTGTTTACCCCAGCAGTCGGCCCACCACCCTAGCCACCTATCAACAGTTGGCAGCCCAGTATCCCGATGACATCAGCCTCCATGTCCAGGCCAGCATTTGGGAACGACAGCTGGCTCAAATTTCGGCCTTGCAGCTGAGACAGCGCCTCTTCGCGATCACCTTGCCCGAAAACCCCACACAGCTGCGCCACATTGCCACCAGCCTATCCAGGCTCGATCCCCCAGATACGGAACTGGTGCCGTTTTATCAAGATGTGTTGGCGGCCACCTCCGCGGAACCCTTTCTCCACTATCGTCTAGGCCAGATCTATCTCCAGCAAAACAAGCTAGAGCTGGCCCAGGAACAGCTGCAGCTTTACGCTGGCAACGATCCGGCTGTGCTCCTGTTCCAAGCAGAACAGGCCCGCCGCCAGGATGATATTGACACCAGCATCGCCATCTATCAGCAGCTGATTAATGCCCCCACCCGCAATGGTGAAGTGGTGACCGGCGCCCTCCAGGGGTTGGCCGGAATCTATCAGGGACAAGGCCGCTATGCAGAGGCCCTGGACCTGTACAAAGACATCATTGCCCTTAACCCTGGCAACGATGCGAAAATTCTGGGCCAGACCAGTTTGGCCTACCAGGGCAAATTTATTTCCGTGGAAACGGCGGAGTCGGTTCTAGACCAATGGCTGGCCAGCCATCCTGCCAACGAAAATCCACCGGAGCTTTATAGCCTAGTGGGGGCCCTTCCGGCCGACCCTGACCGCAGTGATCTCTACGCATCTCTTTTAGTGGTCAACCCCAGTTCGCTACCCATTCGTCAGCGCCAAATTCAAGTCCTGGCCATGACTGACCCGGACGGAGCCAATCAGGCCGCAGCCGAGCTAGTGGCGGACAATCCCGATGCGCCCGAGGTTTATCTACTCCAGGGACAAATCGCCCAGGATACGGGTAAGCTCTCCATCGCATCCAGGGCTTACGAAACCCTGCTAGAGCGAAACCCTGAACAGTTTGACGCCATTGTTGGCCTAGCCGGTGTACGGTTCCAACAGTTGCGTTATCAAGAAGCCCGTCGGCTATACGATCAGGCCATTGAAATCGCCCCCGATGACCTGAACCTGCGGCAGGCATCCCTAAGCTTGACCGTGGCCCGTGATCGACCGTTGCAGGCCCTAGGGGAAATCAATGCACTACAGAGTCGAATTCCTGCCAGCATAGGTCTAGAGCGCCAAGAAAG
>CALHGI010000098.1 GCA_938029995.1 uncultured cyanobacterium
CCGGGAAAGGGACTACCTACAGCAGCGTTTTAAGTACCATCTACTCCGCTTTGCCCTTACCCATCACTGGGAACTTGTTCACGAATGGCTGGGCATCGAGTTAGAAAAAAACCTAGGACTCACGCCGCAACAGTGGGATCACCTACAAGCAAAAATGGACCAAAATCAGACCAAATTACTTCAGCTCAAGCAGCAGGGACTTTCCGATACAGACATATCCCAATCCCTTGGCCTGAGCTTGACACAAATTAGAAAACATTGGTCTAAATTGCTTGAACAAGCGTGGGAATTACGTAACCTATCCGTAGGTTGACTCTCTGCCAGTGGGTCATTCTTTCGGCATCCAGTCGTTTTTTTTTACACGTCAGCTTTATTATCCGGATCAGGGGCATCTAATCATGAATAGTGAGTCAGAAAATTTGAAACGCTTATTACTAGAGTTTTTAACTTTTGACCGCTCGGCATCCTCTACATCAGGGAGGGAGCCCAACCCATCGACAGGATCCAACCCATCAGCAGTTTGTGCATCTGAAGTCGGATCTGACACTGTGCCATTTGAGCTTTTATTTGAAACGGGTCAGTCGTTAAACTTCGGAGATAAAACCACTGTGCAAGATCGTTTCCACACACTTTTAAAACACCGATTCCAAACGGAATTTGCTAACCGGCCCCCGCTGTTTCCTTGGGAAGCCGAGGTGCGTGAATATCCAGCTGAGATATCCATGCCCGCCTTTGCTCAACCCATCAGTCGTCTGTGGATTGAAAATCCACTCCGGTTTAGTATTTCGAGCAAACTGCCTGAGACAGTTCTGCAATGTTTGTTAGACCGCTGCCAAAACATGGCCCAGTCTACGCAAAAGCAGGGCGTAAAACTCGTGCAGATTGTTGAATCCCTTTTCCCAGAGTCATTAGACGCCCTAGAGCCCATTGCTAATATTGTCCTCACTCCGGCTTATCGATCTGGGTCAGCCTTAGCTGAAGCTACCCTGCAGGAAGTTGAAAACCTGGCAGGGGGCTATGATCAGGCCACACCCGAGCAGCAAATCGCCTTGACCATGTTGGCATCGATAGAAATCATGTCAGCGCTGGCGTTAACGGTATCGACGGCCGAACCAACCATTAGCCGCGACTGGGTCACCCCCCAAGGAGTGGTTCATGTGGAGGTGAACTATACAGGGGCAGTATTGATCATCAATGCAACCATGCCGACAGGTGGCCGTGTCCAACTGGTCGGTTCGGATGCGGATAGTCAATCATCTCGACCAGAGGCAGGCATCCTAACACTGGCGCAAACAGCTCCGGTGATTGGGAGTGCTTATTCCTTGGAAGTTTCCTTGGATGATGACGGTCAACGCCCCCTGCGATTTTCAGTGATGGTGATAGAGCCATCTGAGGGTTAGGCCAGCTAGGATAGCAACACGCCAACGTATTGTTTGTTCGTGCGTTTACTAGCATGGTTACTCCCATTTCTACTCCGAATACTCCGTCCCGAGGTTTATTCTCACGATGGCGGCAGCGGCGTTCAGCCCTGCCGCCATCGGTGTCTGAAGAGTCTATTTTGCTGCGGGTACTGGTGCAGTGCTTGGTGACGGTCGGCATTGGTAGTCTGAGTGTCGCGGCCCTGGGGGTCACTGATACATCGTTGTGGAATCTGTTGGCAATTCCCTTAAGTGCGGCGGGTGCCTACTGGAGCTGGCGCAGCCGTCGCCGTCGGAATATTGCGGCTAAGTTTTTGATTGCCCTGGGCATGTTGGTGGCCCTGGCATTTTTTTTGGGGCGGATGTTGCAAATTCCTGGCGACACAAGGATTGTGCTGGCGGAGTTGCTGATCCATTTGCAGGTGCTCCATAGCTTTGACCTACCGCGCCGTAAGGACTTGGGTTATTCCATGATGATTGGGTTTGTCCTGGTGGGGGTGGCCGCTACCATTAGCCAAACTTTGCTATTTGGCCCCTTTTTACTTTTATTTTTTTTGATTGCCCTGCCGGTGTTGGTGTTGGATTATCGCTCTCGCCTAGGCCTACTCAAATGGCGTCGAATATCATCCAGCTTGCCCCTTAGACAGCTAGGGGGAATTATGGCCATTGTCCTCACCTTAGGCATGGTGATATTTATTGCGATGCCTAGATTGCCGGGTTACCAGTTACAGACATTTCCTGTCAGTGGCAGTGTCGATGTGACGGGCGATGTGGATGATCGGCAAATCTTTAATCCAGGCTATGTCAGTCGGGGAAATAGCGGCGTTGATCCGGAAGAAGGTAATGGGGATGGTGGGAATGGCAGTCCGGAAACGGGGCCAGGCCGCATTAGTACTGACTTTTATTACGGGTTTAATCGACGAATTAATCAAAATCTGAGGGGAAAACTGGAACCCCAGGTGGTGATGCGGGTGAGATCGCAACAACCTGGTTTTTGGCGAGTGATGGCCTTTGATGAATATACGGGCCAGGGCTGGGATGTATCCCGAGGCGATAACTTGATCGATCTAAGTCGCGCCCCCCTGTCCTATCGATTTTTAACCGTTGGCCCCCAGAGCGTTGGGCCAGCCAAGGAAGTGGTGCAAACTTACACCATGGTGCAGGATTTTCAGAATCTAGTGCCTGTACTTTACTCGCCAGAATCAGTTTATTTTCCAGCCAATGATTTGGCCATGGATCCTGAGGGAGCGCTGCGTCCGTCCGGCCTTTTGCCCGAAGGTCTCACCTATACGGTGGTCTCCCAGGTGCCGCTGCGCAATGTGGAACGGCTCAACCAAAGTAGCACCGATTATAAAGATGCCATTCGAGAGCATTATCTCCAGATGCCGGATCAGATACGCGATCGCATCCGCACTGAAACGGAACGCTGGTTGGCCACATCGGACACGCCTTTAAACACCCCCTACGAAAAGGCAACCTTTCTAACC
>CALHGI010000099.1 GCA_938029995.1 uncultured cyanobacterium
ATATGAACTTTGACCGGCTGCGGTTTGTGGCGGAACGGGCGGAACTGGGGGAACAGCGGGAGGCGATTTTTGCGGTGACCATTCCGGAACAGCCGGGGAGCTTAAAGCGGTTTTGTGACCACATTGGTAAGCGTAATCTGACGGAGTTTAACTATCGGATTGCGGACGAGGCGGAGGCGCATATTTTTGTGGGTTTGGAGATTTGCGATCGCAACGACGCCATTGCCATGAAGCAGCAGTTTGAAGCCAACAACTTCAAAACCCTCGACCTGACCGACGACGAACTCACCAAAATGCACCTGCGCCATATGGTCGGCGGCCGCTCAGCCCTGGCCAAAAACGAGCGCCTATATCGGTTTGAGTTTCCCGAACGACCGGGAGCCCTGATGAAATTTGTCAGCTCCATGAGCCCCAACTGGAATATCAGCCTATTCCACTACCGCAATAACGGCTCTGACTATGGCCGCATTGTGGCCGGTATCCAGGTGCAGCCCAACGACTTAGACGAATGGCAGGCCTTTTTAGAAACCCTCGGCTACCGCTATTGGGAAGAGAACGATAACCCCGCCTACCAGCTCTTTCTGGGGTAGCGGCGGGACACCAGCTGCCGCACTAGCAGCCCCCCTAGGGCCACCACCATCACCAGGGCAGGCACCCAAATGGTGGGCATGGTGGCATGGCGCTGGGCAATGGCCACATCGGCCCAAATAAACACCAAGGCAAAGGGAATATCGTGCCGCTGCACCAGGACCAGGGCCCCAATCAGGTTGGCCACCGTCACCATGATGGCTGTCCAGACCGCACCCGATAGCCCCAATTCCTTGAGGCCGCTGCCATAGAAGGCGGAGGCCACATTCACCACCGTCGCCACGGAGATCCAAGCCAGGTAAATGCTGATGGGACCATGGACCATGCGACGGCGACGGCTGTCGGGTTGGTCATCCCCCAGCTCGCTATGGGCGGCAATGAGCGCCAACAAAATCGCCACCATGGCCACCACCGACAGCCAATAAAGCTGCAGGGTAAATAGGTAGATCCAGGCCATCTGGGCCACGCAGGCCATAATCAGACATAGGTTAATCCGTTTGATGATTAACTGGCCCCGATGTTTGCGGCGGGACTGATACCAGGCATAGGCAATCAGCCCGCCGTAGATTAAACCCCAAATGCTAAAGGCGTAGTTGGCCGGGGTAATGAGCACCCCCCCCAAGGGACCATTGGCTAGGTCGGCAACGGTCTGGCCACCGATGGGAAAAAAGTTTGACAGGGTATTGACCAGTAAGGTGCCAATAATGGCCATCCAGGTTGCGATCGCTAGCCCCTTGTCTCCAATGCGACCCATGGCATCATCCCCGGTAGTTCTTCCCGTTATTGTGACCCCTATGGCCCTTCTTTACCAGGTGATTTAAACCTGAATCACTCCCTGTTTTGGCGGACGACGGCGATTTAACCATGAATCACTCTTTTTTTCTGGGGACGACAGGGGGACCCCATGCAAATCTGCTGGGCAGGCATATCCTTAAAAACGCTGCTGCGAGCGGCAATCAGAGCATTGGCCCCAATCCTCACCCCCGGTGCAATAAAGCAGTCCGTCGCCACCCATGCGCCATTTTCTAGCACAATGGGCGCGGTCATCAACGCGAACCGTGGATCGTTCGGGTCGTGGCTACCGGTACATAGATAGGACTTTTGGGACACAACACAGTGTTGGCCTAGGCGAATGGGCGCCAGACTGTAGAACGTGACATCTTCCCCCACCCAGCTATAGTCACCAATTTCCACTTTCCAAGGGTAGGTAAACCGAGCCGATGGGCGAATCACCACCTGCTTACCGATTTTGGCTCCAAACAGCCTGAGCAAGGCGCAGCGAGGGCCATGGGCCGCATGCAGGGTGAGGGGAAATACCACCGCTTGCACCATCCACCACACCATCACGTACCACTTGGGTCGGCCCATTTCAAACCCTGGCTGATGGTAGCGGCTTAAATCCACCAGGGCGGGCGGGCCAAAATCCGATGCCGGTGGAGTGACCCCAGGCGAGGCTACGGGACTGTCAGATGTGCCGGTGGGGGCATGGGGGTGGCCATCAGTCATTAGGCATCACCTACTAACGCTGCTTGGGTGGGCTCCTGGGGGGTGGGGTCGGGTTCGGCCAGGTTGAGGCTGCCGCCAAACCTTAGTTCATAGAGTTTGACGCCAATTTGGTACTCATACTGGCTGAGTAATCGTCCGTAAATGTAGCCAGGATAGCCATCGAGAAATCCGAGGCGAATAAAATAAAACAGCACAAACCGCAGCAAGGGTTTGAAGGGTAAACGCACCCAAATCTTTTTGAGAAATCGCTTGCGTTGAACAGAATCCCCAAACAGATTTGCCCCAATGGTGCCATCGTCTCCCATGCCGGTGAGCAGGTTGTAGTATACCCGCGCTTCCCAGTTGGAATAGCGGTTGTGGCGGGCGAGCCAGTGAAATAAATCCCGAAAGTCGATGTGGAGCATATCGTTTTTGAGATAGCCCACGTTGCCGCCTTCAACGACCACATGTTCATGCACTTCGTTATCGCCGGTATTTTGAATCTCTTCGGTGTTTAGATTTTCATAGCGACCCTTGGCATGGCGGAAAAAGCGCATGTTCCAGTCGGGATATTTGCCCCCATGGCGAATCCATTTCCCCAGGAAATAAACCCGCCGGTTGAGGTAGCAGCCATCTAGCGCATCGGCGGCGATCACGTCGGCCATTTCGGCCCATAGTTCTGGAGTAATGCGCTCGTCACAGTCAACGATTAGCACCCAATCATTACGGAACGGTAGGTTATCTAACGACCAGTTTTTCTTTTTGGGCCATCGACCATTGAAGTCAAATTGAACCACATGGGCACCGTAGGATTCTGAAATTTCGACGGAGCGATCCTCACTGTGGGAGTCCACCACAAATACCTCGTCTGCCTGGGCGACGCTCTCTAGGCACGCGGGTAGGTTGGCTTCCTCGTTTTTGGCAGGAATCAGCACAGAAACTGGAATTTTGGTGGCAGCAGTCATGGGTAGATGGGAAATTAAAGGAACGGCAATGGTTGGGAACTTAGATGATGAAGGAGTAGATGGCGGCGGGAGTAGATGGCGGCGGGCGTCAATGACGGACGGGTTAGGGAACGGATGATTTTGTGGGGTGTTTGGCCAGATATCTCAGCACACTCCCTAGGTAGCCCAGTTGACCATAGGCATAGGCCAAATTCTCGAATCGTTGGGCCGGATCGTTAACATATTTAACGGTTTTGTAAACGCCGCGAATCAGGCGTTCGCCTCCCCAGCGCAGTTGGGCCACACCAGCTCGGCCCGATACTTGTTCACGGTAACACTCACTAATGCCTTGCCACCAACTGCGGCTGAGGAACCAGCCTGGTTTTAGCCTGGCGGGGGCTACATTGTGGGCGGCCAAGGCATTGGGGACGTAGACCACGTGCCAGTCATGCTTAAGGGCGAGCTGGGTCATGTGCAGCTCTTCGTTGGAGAGTAGGTTGTTGCCCACCCGGCCCAGGTTGATGTCAAACCCGCCCACGGAGTCGAGGAAGGTTTTGCGTAGGGAGTAGTTCAGCCCCCGGGGGGTGAGGCTAGGGTTTTTGATGTGCTGCACCTGGTCGCCTAGGTCATAGGCCCCCAACCCGCTGGCTAAGTCATTGGACAGCCAGGCCGGTGGTTGGCTGACGTTGGGGGGCCACAGGAGGGTGACTTTACCCCCTGCGATCGCAACCTTATCGTCCTTTTGGTAAACCTCCAGCAGGGAGGCCAGCCACTGGGGACTAGCCTCCGCATCATCATCCAAGTAAGCCAAAATATCGCCCTTGGCAGCATTCGCCCCAGTATTACGGGCGCTAGACAAGCCCAACGTGGCCTCATACACATAGCGCAACCGAGGATCGGACAGCCGCTGCTGAACGACTTCTGCCGTGGTATCGGTGGACGCATTATCCACCACGATCACCTCAACATTACTCAGGGTTTGACCCAACAAACTATCAAT
>CALHGI010000100.1 GCA_938029995.1 uncultured cyanobacterium
GCCCTAAAACGCCATCGCTGGTAATGTCGCCCCGGCCTGTATCACAGGCGCTTAGTACCACCAGCTCTGCGCTGAGGTCTAGGTTGAGGATTTCCGCCGAGGTGAGCAACCCGTCTTCACCGTCTGAGGGGGTAAGTGCGATCGCACCGGGCATATCCCGCACCCCCAATTCCGTCGGATCACCATAGTCCAACAGCCCGTGGGTAGCCAAATGGATCACCCGAGCCGTTAGGGCCCGCTGTTTAATCTGTTTTTCAGTGGCCTGCTCGCCCAGTAGGGCCTCGGTCTTCAGCAATGCCGCCACCGACTGGGCCTCTTGCTGCGCCCCTGGCAAATCTGGCAACGGCACCGCCCCATCGGCCTGCCAAATGGTGGGCATAACCGGATTGCCCACCACCAAAACATCTTGGGCAGAAGATGGGCGGGCTTGTAGCTGTTGCGTCAGCCCTAGCACCTGAATAGATGGCGTGGTCTGGAGGGTATGCTGGGCAATTAAATAATCCCCCTGTGGGGACTTTAAGGCTGGAAAGGGGACTAAAAACAAACTGCCCTGGGGAACAAAAACAATTTTCTCAGCCGGATCGGCGGGCAACAGATCCGCAATGGGTTCAATCAGTTGTTGGTGCAGTTTTCGATAGCCTTGGCCTCGATTCACCAGGGTTTCAAAACCACCCTGGGTTGCAAACCGTCCCCGATGACTATCGCCCAGATCCCCCCGAGTAAGGGAGACCCATTGCCCAACGTCGATCGCCTCCGTGAGGCTAGCTTCACTGGCCGACAGGGACCTTAGGGTAATGGCCCCCTGGGGGTTAATCACCCAGGCATAATACTGATCGGCAATCTCCAGCTGGTCTAGGACCGTATACTCCACGATGGTAGCCTGCTGTTGTTGGGCAATGGTGCGAATCGCCTCAAGGTCTAAACTATCATCCACCGCAGGTAGGGGCAGACTACTATTTTGAGTAATCAACTCAGCAAAGGCCCGAGCCCGCCCTTGTTCCGCCGCCACCAGCGCCTCTTCCGCCTGCCCCTGCTTAATTAAAATGTATTGCAGGGCCTGGTGAGTCTTTTGTTGCAAATCAAAAATAGCCACCTTATTGGCATCGGAGAGATTTTGATCCCGCAGCTGGTCAAGGATGGCCACCGCCTGGCGGACAAAGGTTTCAGCATCACCATAGCGACCAAACTGCCACCGCAGCTCGGCCAAATGCTCTAATATCAGGGCCTCCGCATAGCGATCTCCCACCGCTTGCACCTGGGACAGTGCCCGTTGATAATAGGTTTCAGCCTGTTGTTCTTGACCTAACTGGCCATAGATTAGGCCAATATTACTCAGGTTTCGCCCTGTGGCGGATTGGTTACCCAAGGTTTCAAAAAGTTTAAGAGATTGTTGAAACAGGTCTAGGGCCTCATCAAGGCGGCCAAGCTTATCGTAGGTGGTACCCAAATTGTTGAGGGCTAAGGCTTTACCAAAGGGATCATCAATCTCTTGTTGGATGGCCAGGGCCCGTTGGTAATAGTCTATGGCCTGGTCATAATCCTTGCGACTTTGATACACCGCTCCCAAATTGGCCAAGGAAATTCCTATGCCTTGGCGATCGTCTAGCTGTTGAGACAGTTCAAGAGAGCGTTGCAGGTAATCTAAGGAGCGGTCAAATTGGCCTAACAGCTCATAAATTCGACCCAGGTTATTGAGGACGGCGCTAACCCCCTCAAGATGGTTGGCAGCGGTCTGTGACTCCAGGGCTTGCTCCAGTAAGGTCAGGGCCTGGGGAAATTGGCCCAAATCCGTTAGGACCAAACCCATGTGTCCCAGCAGGGAAGCTTCACTCCCTACATCCTGCTGATTTCGGGCCATGCCTAACGCCTTTTCATAGGTGGCTAGGGCCGCCGGGTAGTCACTCTGGCTATAGTAAAAACTGCCCAGGTTGTTCAACACACTGACCGCATCCCCCTGACGGTTAAGCTGTTGATAAATTCCAAGGGACTCTTCGTAGGCGGGTAAAACCTGGTCGGTCTGGCCCACAATCAAGTAGACCCGGGCCAAAATGTTTAAGCTGGCGGCAATGCTAGGCTGATGCTGGGTTTGGCGGTATAGGCCAACGGCGGTTTCCAGCTGGGTAATGGCGGTGGCATAGTCACTTTTTAAAAAGGCTAATTCGCCCTCAATCTGATGGGAAAGGGCCTGTTGTTGTTGTCCATAGGCGACTTCAGACAAGGATGCCACACTCAGGTCATAGGCCCCCCGTCCAGTGGCATCCTGGGCGTTGGCATAAACCGTATAAGTGCCCGCCTGGGGTAAGCGACTTAAAATTTGAGCATGGCGAGAGAAGGGACTAACGTCGTTATTTTCAGCCACGGGCTGGCCATCTGGATCTAACAAAATCAGATAGCTATTGAAGTTGACACTCGCCAAGGAAATTAAAACCGTTTGCTCCGCCTTACCTTCAAAGGTATAGGTGTCGTAACGGCTATTGTCGGCGGCAAACTGGGCATCGCTATCCGTCAGGGTGCCAGCGGCTTGTAGGATTGTATCCCCCTGGGCAGAGGCCGGCACCGTCGTCGATAGAATGGTGAGCGTTGTTAGCAGGGCCAACAAGCTAAATACTATCCAACGGGAAAGACCGAAACGCTTTAAACCATGCGTATTGCCCATCTGGGATAAATCACTCCTTTGGCTTGGGTAAAGTCGCTGTTACTGAAACAAACGGGGTCTCGGTGGGCCGCCCCCTGACCGGAGGCTGGATATGGCGAACCACCGCATGCATACCTCCATAGGAGATCTCCATAGGAGAGGGTGCGCCAACGGCGGTTTGCTGCGCCCATGGTTGTTACCAATAAAGGCATTTACAAAATCGGCGTTGCTGATCCTTGGGATGATTTCAGATGAACCATACCGATCTAGATTGCGTCTGAGTTGATCGATTCATCCCCTAAATCAGCAACGGCTACACAACTGGTAGCTAGCATCTGAACTGCAACATGTTAATC
>CALHGI010000101.1 GCA_938029995.1 uncultured cyanobacterium
TCTCAAGCATGGTTTAACAGTGAGCTATACATCGGTGCACTGGTGGCCATACTGGGGTTGCAAATACTCTCCGGCCTATTGTTATTGGCCCTCAACATCCCCCCCACCACCACAGATCACAGCGCCCAAAACACCCGCTCCCTGCCAACAATTCTGCGCCAGCCAAAGTTTCTTGTTGCCACCCTAGGCAGTACCGTCAGCTATGGTGTCATGGTCTTTGTCATGACCGCCACCCCCCTGGCCATGGCGGTAGAAGCCCATTCCTTTGACCAAACGGCCTCGGTTATTCAATGGCACGTCATTGGCATGTTCGCCCCTTCCCTAATCACAGGATGGCTGATTAAACGCCTCGGGGTGTTACAGATTATTTTGACGGGGACTGTTTTGAACCTAGGCTGTGTGGGCCTAAATTTAACCGGCACCAGCTTTTGGCATTTTGCCATGGCCCTACTTCTCCTCGGCCTCGGCTGGAATTTTATGTATGTGGGGTCCACCACCTTGCTCACAGAAACCCACACCCCGGCCGAGAAAGGAAAAGTACAGGCAATCCATGACTTTATTATGTTTAGCTTTGTCGCCCTAGTCACCTTCCTGGCAGGGCCCATATTCCACCGCTTTAACTGGACCACCCTCAACCAAATGAGCTGGCCGCTGGTACTCTTCACCCTGTTCGTGGTGTTATGGCTACAGCAACAACGGCAACACAATCAACGCCTAACTTAGGGCTTGTTAAAAATTAAGGTCATGGCTTTATTCATTTAAATCATGGCTTAACAAGCCTTTCAGGCTTAAATCGTGAAGTAGTTTCTTAACAGCTCCTTAATCACCTACAAAAAAGGATTTACCCCGCCCCCCGTCACCCCACAAACATAGTTAAGAACAACGGGGGCTCGAGGTGCCCCGTCAAACTCTGGCAAATACTGGGTCAGCCGTAAATATTCACTATCATCAGAGTTCCACTGATCCAGCAAAACAACATCATAGGACAATGTTTCATCCCCAGAACGGCCCGTAAACTCATATTCCCAGGCCCAAGGCTCGCCAAACTCGTTGTAGTCAACCGAGGGACCCAGCGCTCGACTAGCCGCCAAAAATTGCGGAAAGTCTGATTCTCCACTGGTCAGGAACAATCCACCTTGCGCAGTCAATAACCTGACACTCAGCTGTTCCAAACCTTCCTGATTAGAACAATCATAGTCAAGATAGAACCCCAGGGGTGGACTAAAAGAATCATACTGCGCTTGCACAGTGGAACAAAGACCAATCCAAACAGAACTAAGACTGATGGAAACCGCAAGTAATGTTTTCATAATCGCCCTACGCTGATGTAACCCCAGAGACTCACCCAACCATGTCCACCCCATATTTCCCAGCTAATCAAGCAGAATCACGTTTTCTTGATGCCAGCAGGCCCATAAACCCTTAAGGAAAAAAGCAGAAACAAAATTAGTAAAGAGACAGGGAATACCATGGTAAACCAATACTATTAAGCGACAGCTGCCCCCAACTATCGTTCAAACATCCCAGTCCCCATGGCCAACCCCAGCCTCCCCCACATCACCCACATCAACATCTCCGACGGTGGCGTACCCAAACTCCCCATTCCCGAAGCCCACATCACCCCTAACGGCCTGATCGGAGATCGACAACGCAACCTTAAATACCACGGTGGCCCAGATCGCGCCGTCTGTCTCTGGTCCGGCGACATCATCCAAACCCTGCAAACCGAAGGTCACCCCATCGCCCCCGGCAGCACCGGTGAAAACATCACCGTCTCCGGACTCCCCTGGGAACAGCTGGGTCCCAACACCCAACTCCAACTGGGCGACAATGTGCGCCTACTGATCACCGACTACGCCCCACCCTGTCGAAACATTGGCAAATTCTTTAGCGATCGCCGCTACAGCCGCATCAACCAGGCACACCACCCCGGCACCAGCCGCCTCTATGCCCGTGTTTTAGTCCCCGGCATCGTTAGCTTAGGCAACAATGTGTCCATGCTATAACCCAACCGCCAAATCCCATGGAGAGACTAGACTCCTCTCCGTCCATAAGGGTTTCGTCACCTATGGAGGCAAACCAAACCCCTAACGCTCTATCGTCATTGCAGGTTGCAAATTTAGGAGATGGGCCGCATGGTTAGCCCTGCCATATAACAGTATCTTTCAGATAAAATCATCCCCAGATTCAGCAACGCCCTTTAACAGCACATCTGTCAGGTTAGTAAGGACAACGACGATGCCACAGGGCTTGGGCAACAACAGCTAAACTAACGCACCCAAGCCCTAACAAGTTAGAA
Source organism: uncultured cyanobacterium (assembly GCA_938029995.1). Taxonomy (GTDB): domain Bacteria; phylum Cyanobacteriota; class Cyanobacteriia; order Phormidesmidales; family Phormidesmidaceae; genus Leptothoe. The sequence continues at coordinate 2,300 of CALHGI010000101.1, forward strand.
CATTATTAGAACATTGGCCATATCCTATAAAGCCTTCAGCTCACCCGCCGATGGGGGGTAACCAAGACTGTTAACTTTTCACCTATTTAGACATCACTGTTATTAAAGTCATGGAAACATCAATCCAACCAAAATTGTTCCTACAGGCCCGAAAATAAACGTTCCTGAGTTCCACAACTCACTGCATTAACCTCACTTTTAGCCTTATTTTCAGTTTTATTTTTTTGACATTATCCCACTTGAACAGATATGAGCTAAAATGCTGAAGCGAAGAATGTCAGTGAAAGAAAATACAGTATGCTCGGAGCAATTCTTGGAGATGCGATCGGTTCTGCCCATCAGCGCACCAAAATCCAAGACTTTGAACTAGTCACGCCAGATAGCCATTGGACAGAAAATACAATTTTTCTCTTGTCCACTGCGGATTATCTACTCTATGGAGGGGAATACGAAGAAAGTTATTCCCGTTGGTATGGTTGGTATCCAAAAGTTGACGGTGGCTACAACAACAGTTTTAGCGAATGGGCTAAGACAAATGGCGTAAAACCTTACTATAGTTGTCGCAACGACGGGGCAGTGCGGGCAATCCCCATCGCCTATGCCTTTGACAACCTCAAGGAAGTGATGGAAGAAGCCGAGAAGTCGGCCAACGTCAGTCACAACCATCCCGAAGGAGTAAAAGGAGCCCAAGCAACAGCCGCTGCCATCTTCTTAGCCAACGCCAAAACCCCAAAGGAAACCATTGCGGATTTGCTCACCAGTATTTTTGGCTATGACTTCAAAGTATCCTATGAAACTCTGCAACAGGGCTATCAATATAGCACCCTTGCCGCAGACACTGTAGAAGCAGCAATCCTGGCATTTCTACATTCCAAGGATTTTGAAGATGCCATTCGTAAGGCCGTCTCCCTAGGGGGTGATGCAAAAACCCTAGCGGCCATTACCGGAGGCATGGCCGAAGCATTTTATCCCAAAGTTCCCAAATCATTACAGAAATGGGGATGGGAGCAGCTAGATGAAGGTCAACAAGATTTGATCCACGAGTTTAAGTCTGAGTTTATCGCAGAGCCCTCCCAGGTTAGAGCGGCCTAGGAGGAATAACCGGACGAAATACCCCCCTCCATTCTTGGCAATAGCTCCACCATCACTGTCTGTAGTTTTAAACAAATCGTGAAAGGACAAAACAAAAGATACTGGGAATAACTGAAAAGACCAGAAAAATAGAGCTAACCACCAAAGCAGCGGTGACAAAGAACCATTTCTCGAACCAATCGTTGATCATGGCGTTGGCTGGGTCCGTTGGCGAGTAAAGTACGTCTACGGACTCTCCTTTTTTATAGGCCAAGGACCCGGACCACACAACTGGGGAAAATTCATAGGAGTCCCTTTCAGGAACCTCATATTGAATCACTGGTTTATACATCGTGTCATTATAGTCATCTACTTTCTCAAGCACTTGAACAACGGTTCCCGTTGTAGGTGACAGGCTAGCGATCCAACCGGTGCGATTGTGCCACCACGTGAGAGACCCCAACAGTGACGCCAAAGGGATAACCACTAATGGCAAAAACGCAATGGCCGCCCTTTGTAATTGCTTTTCTGGTCTAACCCCGAGAAAATTAATGGTCAGAGGATATCGCCACACCTTGCCTTTGCTGGCTTGAATGGCCGCAATGATGGGAAAGGCAAGACGCATCACCAAGAGGGCTGGCAGTAAAACCGTCCCAATTAACGTGACCGTGAGGACGATGCCATAGATGGTCGACGAAATCAGCCAGTTAATGGCATTACGGGCATGGGGCTCAATGGTGGGGGAGTGTTTTTTGGTCGTTTGCCAAATGATGATGGGCAAAAGGACATCGATAAACGGAATGGGAACAAGCCACCCTAGGAGAAGCGAAAGGTGCAATAAGAATTCTCCTGAAGGAGTTTCTTTTGTCTGGCTCATGGCAACGGTTACCCAGAGTACCCATCTATACTTTGGTATCTCTATTTGAAAATCAACCTATTGGGGTGAAACTTAATGGTCAGGATGGTGCCTGGGGCATCACCACCAGGCAAGGTGCCAAATCACTTCACCGCCATGGCGCAGGCCCTCAACCGTGGCGGCAGCATTGTTGACAAGGGTTAGGGTCTCTAGATCAATAGTGCGGCGAATCTGCTGAAAGCTTCCAGCAGATTCGCCGCATGCCGTTATGACCGAAAACGTTCAGGACACCCATCAGACAGGCGTCAAGCTATATCGTGCCCCTGGCCTAATTCACCTCAATACTTTCAATCATCCAACTTCCTGGTGTATCAGTAAAGGCAGCCACAAAGTCGGCCTCATCCCAGGGCCGCACGGTATCAATGGCGATTGTTTTAATATCTTCTGAGTAGTCTTCCTGCTGGGAACGAATGGTCAAAGTAACGTTGTTGGCGGGGGTTAACCCATTATTTAAAACCGTTCCCTTAATATTGTTTCCCTCCACCCGCACGCCCACGGTCCAAATATTGGCCAGGGAGGTGACTGACA
>CALHGI010000102.1 GCA_938029995.1 uncultured cyanobacterium
ATCGCTTCCCCCACAACGTAGAGCCCTAGACCGGTGTACTGGGCATTCACGTTATCCGCTTTGGCAGCCATGTTACTGGCCAGATAACCGAGCAGGGCAAATCCACCGAGGAGGGCGAGCCAGCCAAACCGACCTCCATTCAGAAACACCTTGGCCAGTAATTCTGCAATACCTAGTTGGAAGAACAAAAATTCGACCACTACGAACGCGCCTACGGCCCCAGCCAAGTGGGTGTAGGTCCGCTTTATAAATTCTGCTCGCTCACTTGGACGAGCTTGAGCCACCATAACCATGCAAAAATGCCTCCTGGGCAAAAGGGAAAACCAGTCTTAGAGCATGCGATCTGCAGACTGTCAATCAGTGATACCTCAATTCGAGGCTAACATACTTAGCTAATCAACGACCTCAGCTTAACTGCTTTGACTGGCAAAACCCTCTTGGGACGAGGGTGTGTCCTTGGGGAACAGTCAGAAATGTAATATGGAATACGAGGCTAGATGTTGTAGGCGTAAAAGCTGGTCATAAAGTCTTTCCCTACTGATTTCAGTAAAAGTACCGAAAATGTAAGATGAATACCACATTGCTTAATACCTACAATGGTTGATTCAGCCACTTCTACCCTAGGGCAGACCCTCTACGCTCCCCAACTTTCAGCAACGTCAATTGAGTTACGGCAGTCGCTTCAGGGTGAACGGATCTTAGCCGCCATTGATGTGGGAACGAACTCAGTCCACATGGTGGTGGTGAAAATTCAGCCAGAATTGCCCGCTTTTACCATCATTGGCCGTGAAAAAGATACGGTGCGCCTTGGTAACTTCCGTCCTGGCACCAATTGCCTGTCGGATGAGGCCATGGACCGGGGGATTGCGGCTTTAAAGCGATGTAAGCAAATTGCTGACAGTCATCAAGCCGATGACATTGTCACGGTGGCCACCAGTGCCACCCGAGAAGCCACCAACGGCCAGGTCTTTATCGAACGAGTAAAGCAAGAGGTGGGGCTGGAGATCAATCTGATTTCTGGTCTGGAAGAGGCCCGGCGAATTTACCTTGGCGTACTGTCTGGGATGGAGCTCCACGGCAATCCCCATGCCATCATCGACATTGGCGGTGGTTCTACGGAAATTATTTTGGGGACCGGAGAGCGCCATCGATTTCTGAGCAGTACCAAGGTGGGGGCCGTCCGACTCAATGCCCAGATGGTCACCAGCAACCCGATTAGTAAGGAAGAATTTTTGCAGTTGCAGGCCTATGTGAGGGGGCGGTTGGAGCCCAACATAGATGAACTGAAGACGAAACTGGATAAGGGGGAACCGCTGTCATTGGTGGGGACCTCTGGCACCATTGAGTCCCTAGCAATTTTAACGGCGATTGATAAGTTGGGGGCGCTACCCGCTCGGCTGAATGGCTACACCATGACCATCGGTGAGTTGGAGAAAGGTATTCACAAGCTCCGGCGCATGAGCTTTAGTGAGCGGTTAAAGCTGCCTGAGATTTCGGCGCGGCGGGCTGAAATTATTGTGCCTGGGGCCGTGATTTTGAAAGAGGCGATGCGGATGTTGGATGTTGACCGCATTACCATCTGCGAACATGCTTTGCGGGAAGGGCTGGTGGTTGACTGGATGCTCACCCATGGTCTGATTGAGGACCGGATGCAGTACCAGCAGTCGGTGCGAGAACGGAGTGTATTGAAGGCGGCTAAAAAATATCGGGTTGATAATCCCCACAGTCAACGGGCGGCTAAATTTGCGTTGGCTTTATTTGATCAAACCCGAGGGGTGTTGCATCAGTGGGGGCCGCTGGAACGGGAAACCCTATGGGCGGCGGCCATGCTCCATAACTGTGGCCACTTTGTTAGCCATGGCTCCCACCATAAGCATTCCTATTATCTGATCCGTAATGGTGAGTTGTTGGGGTTTACGAGCAATGAAATTGAGCTGATTGCCAACATTGCCCGTTACCACCGGAAGAGTATGCCGAAAATGAAGCATGATCCTTACAAAGCCCTAACGAAAGAGCATCGCAAAATTGTCAGTCAGCTCAGTGCGATGTTGCGGCTGGCGGTGGGACTGGACCGACGGCGGATGGGTGCGATCGCAACGTTTCAAACCACCTATGATGCCAAAAAACGCGCCATGACCCTGGGCTTTACCCCCACAGACAGGCAGGATAACTGTGAACTAGAAGTTTGGAGTGTCAATGACAAAAAGAACTACTTTGAGCAAGAGTTTGATTTGACCTTGATGCTAGAGCAAACCACCTAGGAAATGGGCCAGTCAGGCAGTGCTAGCTGACGCTACAGAATTCCCTGTAGGAAGGTTTTAACCGTTGGGGCGATGTGGGTTTGTTGCCAAACTATGCACACTTCCGCCTGGGGGGTGGGGTGGGCAAAGGGCCTAAAACAAACTCCCCGTCGCTGGAGATTTTCTAAGGATTTGGGTATGACTGTCACCCCCATGTCCGCGGCCACCAGGCTCAAAATGGTTTGCATTTGGGCGGCCTGTTGAACCACGGTGGGGCTAAATCCGCCCTGATCACACAGGGTGATAATTTGATCGTGCAGCCGGGGAGCCATGGCCCTAGGAAACAACACAAATGACTCTCCTTGGAGGTCTCCAATGGTGAGCTGTTGTTGTGGAGCTAAACGATGGCCTGAAGGCAGTGCTGCCACCAACGCTTCTTGTAAGACGGATCTTGTTTGCAGTATCCCCTGGTCAACGGGGGGACGCATAAATCCAATATCTAGGCGATTGTCCATGAGGCCCTGGAGTTGTTCTTGGGTTGAAAGCTCATGGAGAACAATATCCACCTGGGGGTACTGGGCTCGAAACTGTTTTAGGTAGTCCGGCAGGAGACTATACATGGCGGAGCTAACAAATGCGATCTCAAGTTTCCCCACCTCCCCTCGGGCCGCCTGCTGGGTCTTTTTGACCCCCTGTTCCAGTTGTTTAAATAGCTGGAGCGCTTCTTGCTGTAATACCTGCCCCGCCGCCGTCAGTTCAACTTTCCGCTTAGTCCGGGCAAATAGCATGACGCCCAGCTCTGTTTCCAGCTGCTTGATCTGTTGACTGAGGGGAGGTTGGGCCATCTGCAGCCCTTGGGCCGCCCGGCCAAAGTGGAGTTCCTTGGCAACGGCTAAAAAGTAGCGGAGATGGCGCAATTCCACAGGTCTAGTTTGTTAATGGACGGTGCTAGAGGGCCTAGTGTAATACTTTTAAAGTATCAATAGTCTATTAATTATATATTGGACATCTTAGAGTTTGGACTCTAGCCTAGGAATAGGCGCAAACCATTATGGCTATGAACTCTGAACCCATTCAAAATAATCAACTGTGGGATGCTGACCGCTACCAAAACCAACATGGTTTTGTCTGGCAATATGGAGCGGCGTTGATTGATCTATTGGCCCCTAAGCCAGGGGACCGTATCCTCGACTTGGGCTGTGGCACGGGGGAGCTTACCCATGCCCTAGGGGCAACGGGGGCTATTGTGGACGGCATCGATGCTGACCCGGCCATGGTGGCTAGGGCTCAGCAGCAATATCCCCACCTATCCTTTGCCGTAGCGGATGCCAAGAACTTTACGGTGCAGCAACCGCTGGATGGTGTATTTTCCAATGCGGTATTGCACTGGGTTACCCCCCCTGGGGCCGCTGTGGCGGCCATTGCTAAGGCCCTGAAGCCGGGCGGTAAATTTGTGGCGGAGTTGGGTGGCCAAGGTAATGTGCAAAAAATTGTGGCTGCGGTGGAAGCCGTGCGGCAGCAGTCAAACCTCAGTCCTTGGTACTTTCCCACCATTGGTGACTATGCCCAGCTGTTGGAACGCCATGGTTTAGAGGTGACCTTTGCCGCTTTGATCGATCGCCCTACCCCCCTAGGCGATGGTGAGCGGGGGCTGGTCAATTGGCTCAAAATGTTTGGGGGTAACCTTTTGGCCGGGCTCACCCCGGAGGCTGCTGAAACGGTGTTGGGGCGGGTGGAAACCCTGCTGCGCCATCAGCTGTATGACGGTCATCAATGGACTGCGGACTATCGCCGACTGAGGCTGGTGGCGGTGAAGCAAGAC
>CALHGI010000103.1 GCA_938029995.1 uncultured cyanobacterium
AGCCCCAACAGTGGCGCTAACCCCACCACGGTTTCAAAGACCGTACTAAAACGCTTGAGCAACGGAATCTCTGCCTGAGCCGCACTTTCCAAGGCCAATTTAAATTCATCTGGAGTGGCCTGCTCCAAGGAAAGGGCGGCCAGAAAAATACGCCCCATGGGTAAGGACTGTCCTTTCCCCAGGGTTTCAATCGCTGCCTTGGGGTGCTGACCATAGTCCATCAGAAATGTATTAATCACCCGTTCTTGGTGTTGGGAAACCTGCCACCAAAACCAACTCCGCTCCAAAATCAAGGTCACCACCAAAATTGATGCTGCCAGCAATGGCCAAATAACGACGCCACTGGCTGTAAATAGTTTTGAAATCCCCACTTAATCTCCCTAATTGGCATTTTTAGCAGTTTGTTGTTGCTGGGTTAGAGAATGAATCGCTCGGTTAAAAGATCATCATGTCAGGATTTTTTAGGTTAAATCATACTGAAGATTAATACCGCCAATTTTTTTAATATACCCGCTGAGAACAATCCGGCTTTATCAGCGTTTCAAGACATGTGCTTTTATATAGCATTTTTAACCCTTGTAAACTTATTCATCAATGCCTTTAGATAGGCGTCAAAAAAGCGTAATTTCACGTCAGGTTTGCCCTGACCCAGGCTGTCAATAAATAATCACAATTGTTTTCTACTTTCTTGAGAAGAAGTTAAGTTACGGCTATACCGCATTCATCTACAAATGCCTCATGTATGATGAATACAAGCGTCTAATTTAAAGGCATCAGTTTATTGATTCAGTCAGTTTAACCAGTGACTAACAACGGTCTAAAATTGCGCGTGACTACCCAAAAAATAGCTGGTTTTTTTCACTAGCACCCATCTGTAAACTCTTGACAAAGTATCCCTCAATCACCCGTGATTACTGAGGAATCATTAAAGGTCGATGCTTGCCCTGGTTAGGGATGTAAATCATAATAAATTGGACAGGATTAAATTATGTTGAATCACCGCAATACCCTCAGTCACGACCCTGGATTTACCCCAGAACAAGTACTAGAAAATCGCGGTAGAGTTGCGATTTTCATCGATGGTTCGAATCTGTTTTATGCCGCACTTCAGCTTGGCATTGAAATTGATTACACCAAGTTGCTGTGTCGTTTGACTGCAGGCTCTAGATTATTTCGAGCTTTTTTCTATACCGGTGTTGACCGCACCAATGAAAAACAGCAGGGTTTTTTACTGTGGATGCGTCGTAATGGCTATCGTGTGATTGCCAAAGACTTGGTGCAGTTGCCCGATGGTTCTAAAAAAGCAAACCTCGATGTTGAAATTGCGGTTGATATGATGGCCTTGGTTGGCTGTTATGACACAGCCATCTTGGTGAGCGGTGATGGGGACTTGGCCTATGCTGTGGATGCTGCCAGCTACCGAGGTGTCAGAATAGAGGTGGTTAGCCTGCGCTCTATGACCAGCGATAGCTTGATCAACGTGTCCGATCGCTACATTGACCTAGACAGCGTCAAGGACGACATTAAAAAGACTCCCCGCAGCCACAGTAATGGATATACCTATCGGCCATTGACTGGTTTGAGTGTGATGGAAGAAGAAGAGGTCGAAGTCACCAGTGATCAGTCCTAAAATCCGCTAGGATGACCTGTGCAACTAGATATTTGCTAGCACAGGTGACACTGTATGAATAAGTGGTATCGGCTTACGGTGATTGCGGCGATTATTGCTGTAACAGCCGTGGCCGTACGGACATGTCAATCATCGAGTGACACCCTAGAAAGTCTTCAGAATCAAGAAAACACGGCCCAGACGGAAGCCGCGTTAACCCTTAAGGATGTCACCCTAGAGCAGCCCGACGATAACGGTGGGCTGCTTTGGCGTGTTAAGGCTCAAGAGGCTACCTATAGTCCAGATCGCCGTTTAGCCAATCTCAAGGCACCGGAGGGTGAACTGTTTCAGGATGGCAAGGTCATCTACCGGGTCAATGCCGATCAAGGTGAGATTCGAGAGGATGGCAAGGCAATATTTTTGCAGGGAAATATTGTGGCCACCAGTCCCGATACCCAGCTGACCATCAAGGGCAACAGTTTAGAATGGACCCCCGATGAAGACCTGCTGCTGGTGCGAGACAACATCACTGGCAATAACCCACAGCTTCAGGCTAAGGCCCAGGAAGCAAGGTTGTTTAATAAAACTAAGCGCCTAGAGCTGTTTAAGGGCGTGGTGGCCATGACTAAGCAGGAGCCCTGGCTTGGGTTTAAGTCGGAAAAACTAGTGTGGCAGCTAGAGCAGAAAAATCTGGAGACGGATGTCCCATTGCTGATGGAGCGCTATGTTTCTAAAGCCGATCGGACGGTGACGGATCGAATAACAGGACAGCAGGGCAGGTTTGATTTGGTTAAGCAGCAGGCCACTCTGCGGCAGCAGGTGCAACTCAGTGCCCTGAAAATTCCCCTGCAAACCAGCAGTGATCTTGCGGTGTGGGGTGTGAAAGAAGGCCTTGTGGTGATTGATAAGCCCGTTCAAATCCAGCATCCCAAGCGAAAACTGGCTGCAAGTGCCAACAAGGGACGGCTTAATTTGAATACCCAGATCCTGCTTCTAAATGGCAATGTGCAGGCCTTGAGTCAAAACAAGCAATCCCTGCTCGTGGCGGATGAGATGTCTTGGAATATCCAAACCCAGGATGTGGATGGCCGTGGCAATGTCGCGTATCGGCAGCAAGATCCGGCGGCTACGGTCAATGGCGATCGGGCCGTGGGTAATTTAGAGCGGCAGACGGTGGTGGTTACTGGCCAGAATGTGGTTACTGAGATTGTGCCCCAGGGGATTGAATAATTTCATTGCGTTTGGTGTCCCCTAGGCGGTAAGGGTCTTTGTTGAACTGAAGGGTGGCTTTGATTTGGGTAGGGAGCTGGCTGGCTTTTCCCCATTGTTGTTCTAGGGCTGCCAGGAGTCGATCTTGGCGCGATCGCAACGTTATTAAGCCATCGCCATAGTTAATAATGGCAAACCAAACGATGCCCTTTTGCTCCGTGGGAAAGGCCCCGGCCAGGGCGCTCACCACCGCCAAACTACCGGTTTTAACCGACGCATTCACCGGAATGGTGCGGTCAATCAGGGTGCCCGTATCCGTCCCTGACACTGGAAATAGGTCCGCAAAATTTAGGTTCTTGGTCTGGAGTCGATCTTGAATGCCCTGCATCAGGATAATGACCGCACGGGCAGACAGCTGGTTATCTTCCCCCAGGCCAGACCCATTGATCAGGCTGATTTCCCCCGGCTTCACCCCAATCTGTTCGGCAATTTTCATCACATTTGCTGGACCGCCAGCCAAGTTGGAGATCATCTCAGCCATCACATTATTGCTGTAGATATTCATGGCCTTGAGAATGACGGCCAGGGGTAGGGACTTATGGCGGATGAGCCAGCCAGAAGCCTGATCGATGGTCGGGGCGGCGGAGACCACCTGCACCGGTCCTTGAATCTGGAGCGTGGGTTTAGGGGTGCCGCTCGGCAGCGTGGCATACTGCTTCTCCACGGCCCCACCCCAGGTGGCAGAGTTCATCGCCTGTTTGAGCAGTTCCCCCGAGGCCAATGGGTCCGTGTTGAAATTCATCACAAACCGATCGATCACCAGCAAACGGCCAGTGACCCGCTGAATCCCCAGCTGCTGCAACGTATTGCCCAGGGTGATGCCCTCTTCCCACACAAATAAAGGATCGTAGGCCCCTTTAACGATCAGATCGCCCTGGAGGGTGCCATTGGCAATGGTCCCTCGCCAGCCCACAAATGTCTCAAACTGATGGTCAACACCGTAGGTTTCCAGGGCCGCCAGGGTGGTGGCCACTTTGGTCAGGGAGGCGGCCGGCAAGCGGCGAGACTCCTGATGGCGTGCCACCGGATAGCGTCCCACATCCACCGCCACACTTTGTTGACTTGCGGAAAAGCCCAGCCCACTCAGGCCAGCCACATAGTCATTGAGAATTTTTTCCGCCGCCGGATCTGACGCTAGGCGCTGCTGCAGCCAAGGAGAATCCCAGGTGGGACGAATATCGACCGTGGCAAAGTTAGTACTGGTCAGAGGCTGCCAGGGGCGAGGGCCAATGAGTGCAGAAATAAAGGCTAGGGGTAAAAGCCAGTTCACAGTAGGTGGTTATGGTGGGTGGTTAGTGGGCTGGGTATCAACGGTTTCACTGGCTAAAGATACACTAGGAGGGTGGGCTATGCCCACTGGGCATGGTTAATGGGCAATTGGGCGTAGGAATATTCAGTATGGCTAAGGCGGATGAGAATCAGTGGTTACGGCGGTTGCCGTTGATCGTAGGTATGGTGGGCGGCACATTGCTGATGGTCAATCGGCTGGTGACGCCCATGGTGACAGATTCCCAGGCGCGGGCCGATGTGGTGGGCGTATTTCTCAGCGCAATTTTGATTTTGACCACCTTACTGTGGCAGCAGATTCAGCCCGTTGCGCCAGAGGCCGTTGTCCTAGAAGGGGACGAGGGTTTTGAGCTAGCCGATGATCTATCCGATGAAATAGCCACAGAACTCGCTTGGGCATCCCATTTGCTACTAACCAACACGGTGACCCGGTCCCTGGTGGCCTATTACGATGGCCAAGTCTTGATGCGGCGCGGTGTGTTGGGGCCCAGTAACACTGTGGATCAGGGACCGATTTTGGAGCGTGTCCTGACCCAGAAAAAGCCGGTTTATTTAGTAAGTCTCAAACTGTACCCCGGCAAAGTTGAGTTTAATTACTTGCCCGAAAATACCCAGGGAATTATTTGCCAACCCATGGGGGATAAAGGAGTGCTTATTTTGGCAGCCAACGCACCGCGCAGCTATACAAAGCAGGATGAAACGTGGGTAGAAGGCATTGCCGACAAGCTAGGAGCTAGTTTAGATGCTGTTGCAACATCCCAGGTGATGACCTAGGCCAAAGGTCTTGTATTCTGACTATTGTGCTGTTTATTAGACCGATAACGGGAGCAACAAACCATGGCCAAGTTTGTGATGTGGGGCAGTTATTGTGAAAATGCGCTAGAAAAGCGCACCCCCTATCGGGCGGATCATTTAGCCGGGCTGCAGGCACAAAAGGCAAAAGGATTGCTGACTTCTTTGGGGCCAACGACCGATAACAGTAAGGTCTTTGGCACCTATGAAGCCGAAGATGAAGCGACCGTTCGTCAGCTGGTAGAAAATGATCCCTACTGGAGCAATGGCATCTGGACCGAGTATGAAGTATATGAGTGGAATCAGGTATTTTAGTGTTTCAAAGTCTCTTTTGGAAATTTTGATGTTGTCTAAGGGAGGCGTTTACGGTTGCTACGGCTATCTCATTCAGGCAAGATTTTTATGGAGCCGATGAGAGAATATCTATGGAAATTTTTAGAGTGTCATTTCCATGGCGTCCATGGCTGACCTTAACGTTTTTGGGGACTATGACTGACCTGTGGACACCGTGGGTTGGCGGTCAGTTACTGATTAAGAATGTTAGTGTTTGTGTGGCCGTTGTTGATTTAATCGTTTGAATCAGCAACACCCTTTTGATCAAGGCCCCACCTAAACCCATTTAGTTAAGAACGCATCATGGTGACTTCCCCCAGTCAAATTGCCCCAGCTACTATCCGCTGCGAGCTATCGGTCGTTGTGCCGGTGTATAACGAGTACGAAAGTATTCCGCTGCTGGTGGAGAAAATTACTGGGGTGGCGCAGCTGATGGATGTGCCCTATGAACTGATCTGTGTCGATGACGGTTCTACGGATGGGTCGGCGGAGCTGCTCAAAACCTTGGCTAAGCAACGCCATGACCTGCGGGTGATTTTGCTACGGCGAAACTATGGACAAACGCCGGCGATGGCGGCGGGGTTTAACTATGCCAGGGGACGGGTGATTGTCACCCTGGATGGGGATTTGCAAAATGAGCCAGCGGATATTGCGACGGTTTACGACAAGCTGCATGAGGGCTATGACCTGGTGAGTGGCTGGCGCAAAAACCGTCAGGATAATGCTGTGACTCGACTGCTGCCATCAAAGATTGCTAATTGGCTCATTGCTCGAGTAACGGGGGTGAGGCTCCATGACTATGGTTGTTCCCTCAAGGCCTACAGTGCTGAGGTGGTTAAGGACATGAACCTCTATGGCGAGCTGCATCGATTTCTGCCAGCCCTAGCCTACATTGAGGGGGCGCGCATTAGTGAAGTGCCAGTGCGCCACCATGCGCGCCAGTTTGGCCAAAGTAAATATGGTTTGGGACGTACGTTTCGCGTGGCCCTAGATCTATTGACCATCTACTTTATGAAGACGTTTTTGACTCGGCCCATGCATGTGTTTGGGCCATTTGGGGCGCTTTCGGTGCTGGCGGGGTTGGGGCTGAGCTTCTACTTAGCGTTTGTTAAATTTATCCTGCAGGCTGAGATCGGCAACCGCCCCCTATTGTTATTGGCGGTGGTGCTGTTTATCTCAGGGATTCAGCTGTTGAGTGTGGGGCTGTTGGCTGAGTTGATGATGCGTACCTACCATGAGTCCCAGAAACGCCCCATCTATCGGGTGCGGGAAGTGGTGGGTGGAAAAGTGCCTTAGCTGTGTTGGATTAATCTTGTCCCTTGATGTGGCCCCTTAGTCTTGAACATAGGGGTCGCCGTTAATTAGGGCGAATTCTGCCCTGACAAACTCTCGTCCCAGATAGGCCGCATGGTCTAAATAGCTGATGGGGCAAGGGTTCTCTTTGTCTTCAAAGATTTTCAGGCAGAGTTCCTTGGCGGTTCGTCCCTGGTAGAGGCGAGTTTCTTGGCGGGGCTGGTCGTTTTTCTTGGCTATTAGGGG
>CALHGI010000104.1 GCA_938029995.1 uncultured cyanobacterium
AAGTAGCGATTGGCGATGGCCCCACAGTGGGGACAATGCACTTGCTGGGAAGAAAGGGGTGTAAATTGGGACATGGCGCTGTTTTAAGCCCGTTATAGCTAAATGATGTTGTCTTCCTGGTGGGTCTGAATGGTGCAATCAGATGAGGGGTAGGCTACGCAGGTGAGGACAAACCCGGCTTCGATCTGCTCATCTTCTAAAAATGATTGGTCGGACTGGTCTACGGTGCCGGCGACTATCTTGCCAGCGCAGACTGAACAAGAACCTGAGCGACAGGAAACAGGTAAATCAATATCCTGTTCTTCAGCGGCATCGACAATGTATTGGTCATCGGGCACATCTATGACCTGCTGTGTACCCGCTTCATCCACTAGCGTTACTTTGTAAGTAGCCACAAGATAGTCTCCTTTATGCGAAAATACAGCTAATTTTTTTCAACCCGAGGATTTCAAAGCCCAGACTGTTGGTTAAATTTGCTAGGCTACTAGAAACATCGAGATCCAAACCCCGATATGCTGGAACCGTTGGGTTCCCTAACCGTTGACATTTGTTGCCGTTATCTGCATTACCCATGTCTGCTGACTCTTCAAAAAACCCTATCTGGGAAAGACTGGAACTAGGAAGGCGTAGTAAAGCAGCCCAAGGGGGCTATGCTGGCTATGGCTCACCTGCGTTTGGAGAAAAATCAGTCGACGGTAATTTGGTTACTGATGATAAGGAACAGCAAATTATTGAGCTGATTCGTCGTCATCATAAGTCTGGGAAATCGCTACAGCAGATAGCTAATTGGATGAATACCCAAGGCTATAAAACTAAGCGAGGCCGAGACTGGCAACGAATATCTGTCAAGCGTGTTCTAGACCGGCTTTATGGAAAAACCCCTAGGATAACCAACGTGCCCGAACCTGCCCCCCCATTAGACCAACAGGATCAGGAATAACCTTAAACCTCCAGAGTGATTGTATATGGGGGCTTGGGGGATATATAGCGTTACATCCCTGATTATATACCTATAGATTGATTAAAGTCTATAGGAGAAAGGGTTTGATATTATTCATCTGTTACATCCCTCATGACCTTTGATAAGGCTTTGAATTTAGTGTCTACTTCTGGGCCTGGTGGTGCTGATGACCACGGGGTAAGTGATGCGGAGGTGGCAGATGAGGACTTTGATGTGACTGCGGCGGCGCAGGCGGATGGGTTGCAGACGGTCACTCCGATGATGACGGATGCCATTGATCGGCATGTGTTGAAGGTGACGCCTGATTGGGCGTTGAGTCGGGCAATTGCGGCGATTGGGGCTGTGTGGAGTAACTGCGGTTTAACGGCGGCATCCGGTGGGAGTAGCCGTAAGGCTAGCTGTGCTTTGGTGATTGACCATGGGGAGATTGTTGGCATTTTCACTGAGCGCGATATTGTTCGGTTGACGGCGGATAATGTGGATTTGGGGTGTTTGACTGTTGCTGATGTGATGACATCACCGGTTAAAACCTTGCAGCAATCTGCCTTTCAAGATATTTTTGCGGTTTTATTTTTATTTCGCCGTTACCGGATTCGACATTTGCCTATTGTGGATGAGCGCAATCACCCGGTGGGGATTGTGACTCCAGCAAGTATTCGTCGGGTGCTGCGTCCGGCGAATTTGCTTAAGATGCGTCGGGTGGCGGATGTGATGTCCAGCAGTGTGATTCATGCATCGCCTGATACGCCTGTGATTGAGCTTGCTCAACAGATGGCAACCCATCGGGTGAGCTGTATTGTAATTGTTGAGGTGGAGTCCCACCCCACCCCTAGTGATGAACTTCAGGCGTTTACGCCCATGGGAATTGTTACGGAGCGGGATTTGGTGCAGTTTCAGGCGATGGAGTTGGATCTGCGGCGATTGACGGCCCAGGATGTGATGAGTGCGCCGCTGTTTTTGTTGGAGCCGACGGATTCGTTATGGACGGCGCACCAGGAAATGCAAACTCGCCGGGTGCGTCGTTTGGTGGTGTCTTGGAATTGGGGTAGTGGTTTGGGGATTGTGACTCAAACTAGCTTGCTGAGGGTATTTGACCCGATTGAGATGTACGGCATTATTGAAAGTATGCAGCAAACGCTGCATCAGATTGGGGATGGTTCGTCGGCTCCGTCTGGGGTTGCAAGATCTGAGTCTGCGGGGCGGGTGACGGATCTGATGTTTGAGGTGGAGACTCAGCTGTTGAGTTTATCGAATGGGGCGGATCTGCCGTTAGAGGAACGGCAAAGGTTGATTGACGGGGCGTTGAAATCGTTGCAGAAAGCGCAGTCAGCCATGGGGGGATAGTTTTGCTGTCCCTCTATGCGCCTTGTTTTAGGGCTGTTGCCAGTATTCGTAAACGCTGGTGGCCATGGTGAGGACGCCGGTTGCGATCGCAGTTTCATTCACTTCAAACTTAGGATGGTGCAGCGGATGGTTTGGCCTGTCCTCAAACCCCACCCCTAGGCGAAACATATTCCCCGGTACCCGCTCGGTGTAGATGGCAAAATCCTCTGACCCCATGGACGGTTCGGCGATCCATTCGATGCCGCTATCCCCCAGGATACTTTGGGCGGCTTGGGCGACAATTTGCACCAAATGGTCCGTATTAATCACCGAGGCGACGCGGCGCTGGTAGTTAAGTTCATACTTAGCGCCGTGGAGGGCACATACCCCCGCCACAATATCCTCGATCCAAATGGGTAGCTGTTCATAGGTGTCGGGCTGTAGCGATCGCACCGTACCCTGCATCACCACCCGGTCTGCAATGACATTGGCCGCCTTACCCCCAGAGATTTTGCCAATGGACACCACGGCCGGGTGCAGTGGGTTGAGCCGCCGACTAATGGACTGCTGCAGGGTGGTCATCACCTGGGATGCCACCCAAATGGCATCAATCGCCTCATGGGGGCGGGCACCGTGGCCCGACTCACCAATAATCACAATTTCCAAGTCGTCCGCAGCCGCCGTCAGCGCGCCGCGCCGCAGCCCCACCTTGCCAGCCGGAATGCTGGGAAACACATGCACGCCAAAAATGGCGGCCACATCCTGTAAAACATCATCGGCAATCATCCACTTGGCCCCCTGCACCGTTTCCTCCGCCGGTTGAAATAAAAACCGGGTGGTGCCCGCAAAGGGTTGGTGTTCCGTGAGTTCCGCCAGTACCATGGCGGTTCCCAGCCCGACGGTGGTGTGCACGTCGTGGCCGCAGGCGTGCATAATGCCCCGATTTTTAGAGGCAAAGGGCAGATCCACCTGTTCAGGGATGGGTAGGGCATCCATGTCGGTGCGCACTGCCAGGATGTCTGATGTGTGCCCACTGCCTTCCAGGTTGACCACCACGCCGGTTTTGCCCACCATTTCCTGCACATGGAATCCGTAGGACGACATTACCCCAGCGACGTAGGCGGCGGTTTTATATTCCTGGCCGCTGAGTTCTGGGTGGGCATGGAGATGGCGGCGAATGTCGATCAGGCGAGGGGTGATTTTTTCGGTGATGGCTTTGATCTGACTGTGCATGGGGGCGGGATAACGGGGATTTATTTTAGTAGTGTAAAGAGTTGGGGGGCCCAGGGCGCTACGACTTTAGCAATCGCCACACCCTCAAAACCTCCGCCACGGTCCACGCCTGGGCAAAGCCTCCCCGGGGGGCCATGGGGCCATCGCCATCAAAAATTTCCCCCAGGGTTCCCAGGCACCCGCCGTAGAGATGCTGGATCAGGGGCGTCAGCAATGCCCGGGCCTGTGCCGCGTCTTGGTATACCCGGTAATGGGCCTCGGCATAGGGGCCTAGCAGCCAACCCCAGGTGGTGCCCTGGTGATAGGCACCGTCCCGTTGGAGCGGATCGCCACCATAGGTGCCAATGTATTGGGGGTGGGAGGGGGCTAGCGATCGCAACCCATGGGAGGTGAGCAACTCCCGCC
>CALHGI010000105.1 GCA_938029995.1 uncultured cyanobacterium
CCACAACGGCATCACCGGAGCTAAGGGTAAAACCGGCCTAGCACTGCTGCGCTACAGTCAGAATCCTATCGCTGTGGTGATTGACGAAACCTGCGCCGGGCAATCCATTAAAGCCTTGACCGGCATTGACTGCAATGCGCCCATTGTGGCCACGATGGAGGAAGCCCTGACCCACAACCCAGATGTAATCGCCATCGGACTAGCCCCATCTGGAGGGAAGTTGCCAGCACCCTGGAAAGAGCAATTGGGAGTTGCGATCTCAGCAGGCATCAGCATCATGAACGGGCTCCACACCTGCTTTAATGACGAGCCCAGTCTCACCCAACATCTAAACCCAACCCGCCATCCCCACCAATGGATTTGGGATATGCGCCAAGAACCCAGTGGCCTGTCCATCGGCACAGGAAAAGCTCGCCACCTCAACTGCCGCCGGGTACTGGCCGTCGGCACCGACATGGCCGTCGGCAAAATGTCCACCTGTATTGAACTAAACCGAGCCACCCAAGCCAGGGCATTACGCTCTCAATTAATCGCCACGGGCCAAACCGCCCTAATGCTTGGTGCCCCTGGTATAGCCCTAGATGCTGTACGCGTAGACTTTGCAGCTGGAGCCGTTGAACAAGCCGTATTGGCCCACGGAAATAACAACGATGTTTTATACATCGAAGGCCAAGGTTCACTTTTAAATCCCGCCTCTACCGCCACGTTACCTTTACTACGAGGCTCCCAACCCACCCACCTCGTATTGGTACACAAAATGAATTTGAAACAGATCCAACACTTTCCAGAGTTTGCCATTCCCCCCATTCAGGAGGTCATCCATCTCTATAAAACAGTATCCGCAGCAGGAGGGACATTTACCCCACCCAAGATTGCAGGCATCGCGTTAAACACCTTTGGCATAGACGAAACTGAGGCAAGAAATGAAATCTCAGCCCTATCAGAAACCACAGGACTTCCCTGCACAGACGTCGTCCGCTTTAGTCCAACCCCAATCTTGGATGCCATCCTCACCTGAGCGTAGCCGTTAGCCACCACCAGCCAACGTCCCCTGAGTGCCATGCTTAAAACCTCAGCGCCCCAGAAAAACCATTACTTCTTCCTTAGGCGATAGGTAATACGGCCTTTAGTCAGATCGTAGGGAGTCAGCTCAACCTTCACCCGATCCCCTGGCAAAATCTTGATGTAATTACGGCGAATTTTACCCGAGATATGGGCCAATACATTAAACCCATTATCCAAATCAACTCGAAACATGGCGTTGGGAAGAGATTCGGTAACAGTCCCTTCCATTTCAATCAAATCTTGCTTAGACAAGTAGCTATTCCTCAACTCAGTAAACAATCAAATATGTAGCGGACAGACCCGAAGGATCAAGACCGCGCCCCTAAAGCAAATATCCTCATGTTTCAGGACATCTACCTGCCCCTTATGGACATCACCTAGGCCCTGCCGATAGCAGTTCCCAGATCAGACCTATATGAGCAAATGCTAAAACAAGCGTAACAAACGATACCGACAATGCGATTACCGGCCATGGGAATACCCATGCATTAAACAGACAGATTAATTTATCTGCCCATCCCCTATGATTGCAAAACCTGCTTTAAATCAGCCGCCACCGAATCCATAGGTTGGTTGCCATTGATCGAAACCAACTGCTGGCGACTACGAAAGAACTCGATTAGAGGCTCCGTCTGTTTGCGATAAACCACAAGTCGATTACGAATAACCTCTTCATTGTCATCCTTACGACCCCGTTCCAATAACCGCGAGATCAACACGTTATCGGGAACTTCTAGATTCAGCACACACTCACAGGGCTGCTTAATATCCACCAGCAACTTATCCAAAAAATTGGCCTGGCTAACATTGCGGGGAAACCCGTCCAGAATCCATCCCTTACCAGCATCCTCTTGAGTCAGACGCTCACGGATCAGATCCAGAATCAAATCGTCAGGCACCAATTCGCCCGAATTCATATAAGACTCAGCTTTTTGACCCAGCTCACTTTTAGCGGCCACCGCTGAACGCAAAATATCCCCAGTCGAAATATGAGGGACGTCAAAATCCTTAGATAAGACAGACGCTTGGGTTCCCTTACCAGCCCCTGGAGGGCCTAAGAAAATTACTCTTATCACTACTTTTTCACCATTCCTTCGTAACGTTGGGATATCACATAGGTTTGGATTTGCTTGGCCGTATCAATAGCCACACCTACTAAAATCAGCAAGGAAGTTGCTCCTAAACCCTGAAACACGGTTACGCGCAAACCGCTCTCCACCATACTAGGAACCACAGCAACAACGCCCAGGAACAATGCCCCCAAGAACGTCAACCTATTTAACACCTTACCAATGAAATCGCTAGTCGCTTTACCAGGTCGAACACCAGGAATGCTAGCGCCCATCTTTTTAAGGTTCCGAGACATATCCTCAGGATCTACCACCAACGACGCATAGAAGTAGCTGAAGAAGAGAATCATCACCAGATACATCAGGTTATATGGCATCGACCCAGGGCTCAAAAATTGATTGACAAAATTTGAAACCCCCGGATTAGATAAGGTACTGGCAATATAAGGAGCAGCCTGAAGGGGAAGCACAAGAATAGCCGAAGCAAAAATAATCGGCATTACTCCACCCTGGTTCAGACGCAAAGGCAAGTAGTTGCTCTTTTCCAAATAAAGCTTGCGACCCACTTGACGACGGGCAGACACAATCGGAATCCGGCGCATGCCCTCTTGGACAAACACAATGCCCACCACCATGGCCAAATAAACCACGCTGACAATGACAATTCCAGCCACATCTTGGCGGGAGGAGGTGGGGGACTGGGCCACAGTCACGGCACTATTCAGGAGCCTGGGCAAGGACGAAACAATGTTGAGGAAAATCAGCAGCGATGCGCCATTACCGACACCGCGCTCCGTAATTAATTCCCCTACCCACATGACGAACATGGAACCTGCCGTCAGTGCTATGGCCGTTTCAGCAATAAATGGAATCCCCGGTTGATTAGCAAACGGACTGAGCAGAAAACTCGCCAGCAGCGTACTCTGCAATACCGCCCAACCCGCCGCCAAGTAACGGGTGATTTGGGAAATTTTACGCCGCCCTGCTTCACCCTCGTTCTTCTGAAGATCCTCCAATTGAGGAATAGCGGCCGTCAGCAGCTGCATGATGATAGAGGCATTAATGTAGGGCAAAATGCCCAAAGCAAAAATACCTAGTAGGGATAAACCACCACCCACAAAGATATCTAGAAATCCTAGGAGACCTCCAGCATCAACCTGCTGTGAGAAAGCGACACGATCAATTCCTGGCACAGGAATATACATTCCCAAACGTACCAGCACCAATAGTCCTAGGGTAATCAACAAACGTTCCCGCAGACCGGCAGCCTGGGCCATCTGCAAAAAGGTTTCCTGGGCGCTAGGTGTCTTTCCTCGACTGACAACCATAAGTTTAGATTCTGCTTTAGATTCTAATTAAACGTAAGCTGTACCCAGGTTAACAACCTAAAGTACAGCTACCTGATAAGTATGTTCATTCTAGAGGCTTACGCCACGATTTCACAGGTGCCGCCAGCCGCTTCGATCTTAGACTTAGCACTTTGAGTAAAGGCCGCCGCTTTAACCGTCAGCGCCACACCCAGTTCACCATTCCCCAAAATCTTTAGTGGACCATCATTCGACGTAATAATCCCAACTTCCATCAGGGACTCTATGGTCACTTCTGAACCAGCAGGTAACTCAGCTAGGCGATCGACATTCAGCACAGTAAACACTTTCTGATTAACGATTGGAAAGTGCTTAAGTTTTGGAATCCGACGATACAACGGCAGTTGACCACCTTCAAATCCAGGACGAGTAGGACGACCTGAACGAGCTTTTTGACCACGCATTCCGAAGCCGCAGGTAGCGCCCTGTCCCGCAGCGATACCGCGGCCTACACGGCGACGACGGCGCCTTGAACCGGCTTTAGGCTGAGCATCCTCTAGTCTCATTGTTTTTAAACCCAATAAATTCAGTTATTTCAGACCTAGGCGTAAAGCTTCTCAAGCGAAACTCCTCGCTCCTTAGCCACCTCAGAGAAGGTTCTCAATGAGGCCAGTGCATTTGCAGCTGCGCGGGCGTTATTTAGCTGATTGTCAGAGCCCAGCTGCTTAGCCAAGACGTTCCGGACACCGGCCAGTTCAAGCACAGTTCGGACAGCACCCCCAGCAATTACACCAGTACCAGGAGCCGCAGGCCGCATAAAGACGCGTGCACCACCGGCTTCACCCGTGGATGGATGGGGCAATGAATAGGCCTTATTTAAGGGCACCTCAACCAGGTTCTTCTTGCCATCGGCGACGCCTTTCTTAACGGCCCCAATAACATCACTGGCCTTACCGACGCCAACGCCAACCTGACCTTTCTCATTGCCGATGACCACAATGGCGCGAAAGCTCAGCTTTTTACCGCCCTTGACCACCTTAGTTACACGACGGATCTGAACCACCCGCTCCTGCCACTCTGAGTCCTTCTCTTTATTCTTATTGCCCTTACGACGTTCCTTTGCCATGATTTAACCCCTTTAGAAGTCTTAGAAATCCAGACCGGCTTCACG
>CALHGI010000106.1 GCA_938029995.1 uncultured cyanobacterium
AGCTGATTCCTGACAATCCTATTTCTGCTTTGATGAGGCTAGCAGGAGATGTCCGTTGAATTGTTAGTATGCTCAGACGTATGTAATTATACGGTGAAGTCCTTGGTTGAATACGCGAAAATGAGTTGACTATTGATTAAGCTTATAAACGGAACTTTGTGCTACTTAATGGGCAAATATCAACGCTATTACCTGTAAAACTGCTTTTTATGTCGTATGTGTGCCTTAAAACTAACTTCTACGGATAAGTTATTAGCCTCTGCTGATGAATTAACATCCTTACCCCAGTCTCCCAATCGTCCAAAATCCGGGTTTGGTGGCACTGTCAAACGTCGGCTGTGGCTAAACTCCTTCGGTGGACGTTTGTTTTGGATGATTCTGTTTGGTGTCTTGGCGGGCATGGGAGGCATGGCCTTCCTGTTTAGTGAAATGCTGAAGCGTCAGGCCGAGGAGCAGGTGCGTGGCAGCATCGAGAGTAAGGTCAATGCGATCGCATCCGTAACCGAGTCGGCTGAAACCTTGGCCTACAGTTTAGGGGTCAGCGCCATCACCCTCAACGAGCGTAAAGCCCAATATCCCGACACCTATCGGGAGCTCGTTCTACAGCTATTTACCCAGCGTCCAGAGTTTGTTGTGGGCTTAGGATTGGGGCAGAGTGAAAATGGCATTATTGAGGCCCAGCCCTGGCTCTTTCCCTATTATTCTGCGGTGCCATCCTTAGGGGAAGATGCCCTAGAGGCAGAGTCTATTCGCTACGAAGACTTTGCCGATAAAGTGGGGGATTTTTATCCCAATACGCGGCAATATAAGGACTATTTCCTACCCCAGGAAAAGGTTTGGACAGAACCGTACCAAGTTGAAGACGTGCGACGTCTTACCTACTACTATCCTTTATTTTCCCAAGACGACCGCTGGTTAGGGACCACCATGGTGGACGTCAACACTGCCTCCCTGGGCCAGTTGCTGGATGACAAGGTTTTCCGGCAAGCGGGCAACTTTTTGTTGCTGACCCGTTCAGGGAAGCTGATTGCGGATCCGGCCAATCCCAAGACCAAGCTCGAAAGCTATAACAATGTGCCAGGACTACAGCCCATCTGGGACCAGCTGGACGAAAACCCTTCGGGCTTTGTGCATGGGGATTCCGGCTATTGGGCCTATTCAACGGTGCCTGGTCAAGACTGGCTGCTGTTTGGATTTGTTCCCTATGAGGCAATATTTGGTCGAATCATTAAGATTGCCGCTTTGACCACGGGGTTAGTGGGGCTGTTGTTGACGGTGGTGGTGTACCTAGCGGTGCGCAAGTTGAACCAGCGGATTAAGCCAATTCTGCTGCAGGCCAACCAGTTTGCCAGCCAGGATGAGAGCCTAATGGCATCGTCGCTAGAGCATGATGAGCTAGAGCAGCTATCGCTGTCATTCTTTAATATGCTCAATCAGCTGAACCTCCACCAGGAGACGATTCGTCGCCACGAGGAAACCATTTCCCAAAGCCATTTACATGCCGATCAGGTGACGGAGCGATTTTTAGCCTTCACCACCCAGATTGACGAAGAAACCAGGGATCAACGGGCATTGATTGAACGGGTGCAGCAACGATTGAGGGCGCAACTTGACGAGTGTGACGCTTTTGATGCGCGGTTAGATGGCTTGTTTACCCTGGCCCAAACCCTGGAAGGATTTTTAGAGAGCATTCCATCGGAAGCGGAGTCGTCCCAGCTATTTGACGCCCTGGATCAGCGGATTGCTTCCCTGAGCGGTATTTTGGAGCAGGCGGGTCCCGAGGACAAGGCCCATTCCCAGTCGCTCATGAATCAGCTGATAGCGGATGTGACCCACCTCAAAGCCTACAGCCGTCAGCAGCATTCCTTGGAGAAGCTGAAGCATCAAACCAACGATATTACCCAAGAGCGTCAGGTGACCATTGCTCAGTCTAAGACTGTGGTGACCGCTGCCCAGGGGATTACTCAAATTCTGGCGGAAATTGAGACGATTACCAATACCCTGAGCCAAGATGCGAAGAAAGTGTCAGACATGCTTTGGGGAGAGCTGCAGCAGACGGAACTAATGGTGCCTGGGGATATGATTTTGCCTGAGGACGATGCCCAGTGGCCTAAGTTTGTCCAGGAGAATAACCCGCAGCCATTAGAGTCGGGGCTCTTTTCAGATATTGAGGATGCCGACCTAGAGCAACTGAATAGAACGATTGCCGAAACCGCCCAAGAGGATAGCTCGACCAATGTGGAAGACCCATGGGGGTAGGTTATTCCCCTATGATTAAAGCTGCGGCAGGTGTATAGGAGCAGCATATGACTAGGTGGCAGCGGTTTAGTCTCAGATTGATCGGCATGTTGGTGGCGGTTTCGTTTGTCTTCACCCCATGGCCAGCGGGCGCGATCGCAGCTCCTGGCGTCATCAACTACACCCAGACGGACCTCACCGGACGCAACTTTGAAAATGTTGACCTGGCGGGCACCTCCCTAGCGGCGGCGGAGGTGCGCGATGCCAATTTTCGAGGTGCAGATCTCAGTGGCACCATCCTGACCATGGCCAAATTTATCCGCACCGACCTAACCGGCGCTGACCTCTCAGAATCGTTTGCAGACCGGGTAGAGTTTACCGGGGCAGACCTAACCAATGCCATCATCAACGACGCCCTGATGACCAGCAGCACCTTTGCCGAGGCTGAAATTACCGGGGCAGACTTTTCCTACACGATTATTGACCGGTTTCAAGTGAAATACCTGTGTGAACGGGCCGCAGGGACGAACCCCGTGACCGGCGTTTCCACCCGTGAAAGCCTAGGCTGTGATGACTAGGGCAAGGCCTGGCTATACGCAGATAGCTGTAGTTACTTTAAGTACATCCCATACTTACGTAGAACCCCTAGGGCTATCCAGGCTATAGGGCTAGGTTTGACATGAAAAAGGTCCGCCTCTTCACGCAAAGATAGCGAACCTATGATAGCGAACATGTCAACGAAATGCGCTTACCATCACCCTACGGGATGGTTACACCTGGGCCAATTGGTCAAAGGTCTAATCCCAATATTCATCATTTAATGAATTAAAAGTAAGGATCGACGGCATCCGTTTCAACACTCTGTCTGGTGATGGTTTGAGGTTCAAACATGAGATTTTTGGCAGATATTTTTATGGGCAAAACGGTCCATGTTTTGATCAACTTATTCCACTGCGTGATTACACCCAAATTTGCCGTAAACCCTTGCGTATTGACGAAAAAATGTTGATTCTAGGTAGGGTACGGGTATTAACTGAGATCGGTTAATACTACAGTTGCCGGGTAAGGTAGGAGTTGATTTTGAGGATGAATACAGCACCTCCTTCCATAGGTAGCCGCCAGTTCTCCCTGCCATCTGCTGATATTCGTCAGCTGTGCCAGTTGCAGATTGATCGTTTGAGCAAAAAGCTGCCGGTGTTAGACGTTTGGCTAGTGTGCTGGAATCAGCTTGAAAATAGGCGTGATATGATTTCAACCCAGGGGAATCATGGTGCTAGTCAGCAAATTAGGCCTTATTTGGAATCAGAATGCTGGATTTCCGATAATTTGCCGTTTTTAGAATTGATGCCCCTGTCCCTTGAGTCTGGGAATTCCCAGGCTTACGTGTGTGGCTTGGGTAAGGCAAATGCCCATTGGGATTATTTGTTGCTCAACACCAAGGAACAGATTTCTCGCTTTCAAAAGGATTTAGTCAAAGAGTATGCTGAGCTGTTGCAGCAATACCTCACCCTCTATCAGGAGAACCTACGGCAGCGGGCTAAACTTGAGCTCCTAGAGCAGGCCTTGCAGCAGGCGGATCATCAGCTGCGGAACCCCCTGGCCCTAATTAGCCTTTACGCTAAAAATATTGAGCTAAGTGCGGAAACCCAGGCCCAGAAACAGCAGGCAGGCTGTATTGGTAAAACGGTGGACACCTTGACGGCTAATTTAGATGGTTTGCTGAACTGTGGTAAGCAGGCTGGTCTTTGTCGAGGCACCTACAACCTATCTACCCTGTGGCAGGATGCCATGGGGGTGTTGTCCCCTAGGATAATGGATAAAGAAATTGTTGTAGTACGACCCGTGGACCAGCCCGTGTCTCTGGTGGTGGACGGATGGATGGTGACCCAGGTGTTTCAGAACATCCTGGACAATGCGATTCACTTTAGTCCCCATGGAGGGACAATTACTGTCGACTGGCAAGTCTCTCCCCAGGCGGTGTTGATTACGGTGAGTGATCAGGGGCCGGGGTTTGATGATAGTACTCCGGCTGAATTATTTGATCCGTTTTATTCAAAACGCTATGGGGGGACCGGACTGGGGCTTGCGATCGCAAAAAAAATCATCCTAGACCACCAGGGTAGTATCAGTGCCGAGGCCCTGCCCCAGGGGGGCGCTAAATTTTCGATTTCCTTACCATGTTAGAGCGTGGGGCAGGAGGGCGCGCCGTCTTCCCTAAGGATTATGGGCCATGGCTGCATACCATCCCCAAGCCCGCCGTAGTCCACCCTGTATCTACCTTATCCACAGCCAGACGGCCGTTTGCCCCCCAGGGCTATGATGGGTCTCAGTTTGGATGCGGTTTATGTCACGATTCGTTAGTTTGGGCGCATCCGCAATGACTGATGCCATTTCTGTACTGTTAGTTGATGACCATGCTGAGTTTAGGCAGGGGGTACGTACCCTGCTGGGTTTTTTCACCGATGGACCGGCCCCCTTTGAGGTGGTGGCAGAGGCGACATCGGTAGCCCAGGCCCTTGAGATGGTCGAAACCCACAACCCCATGATCACCCTACTGGATATGGAGTTAGATGACGGGACGGGGGTAGACGTATTACAGCGATTGAGGACCCTCGACATGGAGACGCGGGTGCTGAGCCTATCGGCCCATCGGAAGGATGAATGGGTTTTCCAGGCCATGCAGGCTGGGGCCAAGGGCTATGTTGCCAAGGATAAGCTCGCCACACAACTCCACGATGCGCTGTGGACAGTGCTCGAGGATAAGGTCTATTTGGACCCGGAGTTGGCCAGTGGATTTTTTCGGTTGTTCCATGCCCATGGGGTGTTTAACCGTAAGGCCCGTGAGGAGGTCCGGCTGACGGATCGAGAACAGCAGGTGTTGCATTGG
>CALHGI010000107.1 GCA_938029995.1 uncultured cyanobacterium
TGCAGAAAGTGGCCACTGATGAGACCATTCCCAGTCTCATCAAGGCCCTATCCGACGAATATTCCGACGTGCGGCGAGATTCCGCCGTTGCCCTAGGCAACCTAGGCAACCCAGATGTCTTACCCGCCCTGCAACAAACCCTAGATGACCCCGATCGGGACGTGCAGATTTTCTCCCAACGGGCCATGAAAAAGATCCAGGACAAGCAGACAGAAACGTCTAATGCCTAATCGCAATTATCCCTTTATTTGCCAGGCCCTGGTAGAACTCTCTAATGCCTAACCACGACTCTCCCTTTGTGCGCCAGCCCCATGCATCCCCCGATGCAGTCCCCGACAACCCGGTCATTGCCGTCCGCAAACAGGCCGCCATCCATTGCCTCAAGCAGGTGATGGAACCCATGCTCAACAAAAACATTGTTGAGCTGGGCATGGTGCGGAACCTACGCATAGTTGACAACTATGTTTACTTTAAGTTGTACGTCGGTGACCATCAGCACATGCTTAAGGACCAGGCCCAACTGGCCCTGGGGGATTTAACCTGGTGTCAGAAAGCCTATATTCAGATCTGCACCATTCCTGGAGTACGGACAACATTGGCCGTATCCAGCGGCAAAGGGGGGGTGGGCAAATCCACCACCGCCGTCAATTTGGCAGCGGCCCTAACCAAAACCGGCGCTAAGGTGGGGCTGCTAGATGCCGACATCTATGGCCCCAATGTGCCCCAGATGTTGGGCCTGGACCAAGCCGCCGTTGAAGTCACCGAAACCCCTGAAGGGCAACGGTTCAAACCCTTAGAAGCCCATGGCATTAAGGTGATGTCGGTGGGGCTGTTGGCAGAACCCGATCATCCCCTAGCCTGGCGCGGGCCTGTGCTCCATAAAATTATTACCCAGTTTATCCAGGATGTGGACTGGGGAGACTTAGATTATCTTTTGATAGATCTGCCGCCAGGAACCGGCGATGCCCAGATCACCATTATTCAAGAGAGTCCAATTTGTGGGGTGTTAATGGTAACAACCCCCCAACAGGTAGCCGTATCGGATGTGCGACGCAGTATTCACATGTTCCGTCAGGTGGGGGTGCCCGTATTGGGACTGGTGGAAAATATGAGCTATCTGGTATGTGATTGCTGTGGCCAACAACAGTCTATTTTCGGTAATGGCGGGGGTGAACAAATGGCAGAAGAACTGTCCGTGCCACTGGTGGGGAAAGTCCCCATTGATGCCAAAATTTGTCAGGGTGGAGATACGGGGCAACCTTTGCCATTGGCGGATGCAGAGGCCCCTTTATCAAAGGTGTTTGGGGCAATTGCAGTGGGGTTGAATAATACGTTTAAAGTCTCTTCCTGGGAAGAGACTTTAACAGGTGAAGAGGTGTTTGAACATTAGCGGTTAACCCACCCCGTTGCCCCTCCCAGGAGGGGAAAAGATACCGACTTTTTGCATTACAGATTGATTAAGAGACCATAATTTCGTGAGAAGACAGTCCAGAACCTAGTGGTCTGTCCAGACTCAGACGTAGGATAAGGCTAGTAAAGAGTGAAGCATTAAACGGAATGAAGAGTCGCTCTTTACTCTTCATTCGGAGCCCCCATTAAACACCCGCCTCCCATGAGCACCCAAACCAGCTTAAAAATCCCCCTAACTCTCTCCTCTCTCAAAAAGAGTTATCAGCAAGAAAAAATAACCCCAGTGGAGGTGATTCAGTCCCTCCTCACTGACCTGGAACAACGGGGCGATGACGGCATTTGGATCTACACTCTGCCCAAACAAACCCTCATCAAACGCGCCGCATCCCTGACACAAATGTCAGCCAGCCAGCGATCGCAACTCCCCCTATGGGGCATTCCCTTTAGCATTAAAGATTGCATCGATGTGGCAGGCACCCCGACATCTGCCGCCTGTCCTGCCTTTGCCTATGAGGCCACCCACACCAACCCAGCCATCCAAAAACTGTTGGATGCAGGGGCAATCCTGATGGGTAAAACCAACCTAGACCAGTTCGCAACCGGTCTGGTGGGCGTACGAACCGGCTACACAGTCCCCCATAACGCCTTTTCAAAGGACCATATCCCAGGGGGGTCCAGCTCAGGGGCCGCCCTATCCGTTGCCCATGGGCTAGTCTCCTTTGCCATTGGCACCGATACGGGGGGGTCCGGGCGGGTGCCAGCTGGCTATAACAATATTGTGGGCCTCAAACCCACCCGAGGCTTGCTCAGCACCCGCCATATGGTGGCCGCCTGTCGAACCCTTGATTGCCTGTCGGTGTTTGCCCTAACAGCAACAGATGCCCAAGCCGTGCTGCAGATTGCCCAAGGATTTGACCCAGAGAATCCCTATTCTCGACCGGCCCCAGCCGCCCCTTCACAGGCTTATCAGGCTAGTCAACCGTTTAGGTTTGGAGTCCCCCGCCCGGACCAACGGGAGTTTTTTGGCAACAATGAGGTGAAAGCCCGCTACGAAAATGCAATAGAAACCCTGGCCAAGCTGGGGGGAACCAGCGTTGAAATTGATTATGCCCCGTTTTTAGCCGCCAATGATTTATTATTTAGCGGCCCCTGGGTGGCGGAGCGCTATGTCTCAGTGGGAAAATTTTTAGACGCTAACCCAAATGCCGCGTTTCCCGCGGTTAGCGAGATTATTCGCCAGGCAAAAGAGCTTACGGCGGCGGCAGCGTTTGAAGGTCTCTATAATCTGGAAACATTAAGGCGAACCCTTCAACCCCTGTGGCATGACATTGATTGTCTAGTGGTGCCGACGACGGGCACCACCTATCGGTTAGATCAGGTGGCGGCAGACCCCCTGCCCCTGAATAGTCACATGGGGTACTATACAAACTTTGTAAATTTCCTAGATTTGAGTGCGATCGCAATTCCCAACGGGTTCCAGTCCAACGGCTTACCCACCGGCATCACCCTAGTCGCCTCACCCCATAAAGAATCCTATTTAGTCGGTTTAGGGGATGCGTTCCATCGCCAGCAGGCTAACCCACTGGGGGCCACTGGATTTACATTTACCGATCTTGAAAAAGTGCAGCACTAGTTGCCCACCCACGATTTTTCAGGTCTCGACATCCCCAAAAAACGGACATGAAGCCTTAAACACAGGTCCTAAACTACACTGACCTGGCCCCCCAGCCAAAACTA
>CALHGI010000108.1 GCA_938029995.1 uncultured cyanobacterium
CCTGTAGTCCCTTAAATCCTTGGCTCACGCGCTCGCGTGAATCACTAGGAGGGGCGGCTGGAGTAGAGACCTTCTGCGTAGAATTCTGCGTAGAAGTGGTGACCATGGCGATCCAGAGCTAAAAAAACAAAATTGAAAAAACTTTCACTGCTAGTTCCATGCCTATTGCATGGAAGCTAAGCCCAAAACCTACTCAAATAATTAAGTGATTAGGACACAGTTAATAATGATAATTAATCACGATTTTGGACTTTTTTAACCAAGTTGACACACAGTGTGACAATCCTTGACAAAAGCTTGAAGCTATGGAGGAAGACTGTTTGCGCCCTTGCTCTTGGGTGATCCATGGAGAGAAGGTTAACCCAGGGGTAAAATGTCTTCCAAGATAAAAAATACGTGTTCAAAGCCCAATTAACCGGTCATTTGCCCCCCAGCATTGACTGAGTTTCGGACGGCAGGGAAGCGATTCATCTGGCAGAACGCCCGCGCATCTATGCTTCGACTCTGGTTCCAGTCATTTAAACAGCATTTCCATCGCCCCATCCCCCAGGTTGACGGACAATTCGCCCTAGGCCAGAGGAGTCAGCGGACACTGGAAAAACATTATCAGGTCAGCAGCACAGCTTCGGTGGAAGCCCTGTGGCAAAAAATGAATGACTTAGCCGGACTCGCTTCCTGGCATCCCCTCATTACCGGTACCAATGCCCCCAATGGCCAGCAGGCCACGCCAGGTCTAATCTACCGAGTATTTGCCCGCTGGGTGCCGGTGCCGATCAAAATTTTTGTAGAAGGTGTGTTGCCCGGCGAATATATTAGTCTGCGTATTTTTCCCGTGCCAGGTTTAGAAGAGAGGGCTGTTTTTCGACTGGAGTCCGCCCTGTGCGGAACCCAAATTTCCTACTCCATTGAACTTAAGGGATGGCTTTCTCCCGTGGCCTGGTCGTTGTTGCGCCCTTATGCCGCCAGGGTGGCTGCCGCCCTAGCCCAAGCAACGGAACAGGCGACCACCTCAACCATTGTGCCCAAGCAGTATCGAGATATTTTTAGCTAGATAGACCTGTAGGGGTGTTCCATGGAACACCCCTACAGCATTAATTACGGCATTAGACATGAAGCCTTAGAATAGAAGGCAAATATAGTAATCTGCTGAAGTTTTTCTGCCGATTGCGCTACACATAGCTATTGTGATCTCTAGCTTTCAGCGATCACTTATGTTGTGGACTATGGGCGCAAAGCTATATCCCTTCTCTTTAAAAACTTTTCCGTTCATACCCATTTTTCCCAAACATGATGCCGACCACTGAGGCAATTCTGGACGTGCTGCGTCCTGTTCAAGATCCTGAGCTACAAAAAAGCTTGGTAGAACTCAACATGATTCGCCATGTGGCCGTCAACGACGGTCAGGTGAGTTTCACTCTGGTGTTAACCACACCAGCCTGTCCGCTCAAAGAGTTCATCGTTGAAGATTGTGAAAAAGCCGTTAAGACCTTGCCCGGCGTCGTATCCGTTGCGGTGGATGTGACTGCCGAAACCCCTCAGCAAAAGTCTCTACTGCCCGATCAGCAAGGCATTGATCAGGTCAAAAATATCTTGGCCGTCTCCAGTGGTAAAGGCGGTGTGGGCAAAAGTACTGTGGCCGTTAACTTGGCCGTATCCCTAGCTAAAGCAGGGTCCAAAGTTGGTCTGCTCGATGCCGATATCTATGGCCCCAACGCGCCCATCATGATGGGCCTGAAGGACGGTAATGTTGTGACTCGGGATGGGGCCGATGGTCAGCAAGAACTAGAACCTGCCTTTAACCATGGCGTTAAGCTAGTATCCATGGGCTTTTTGATCGATACCGATCAGCCTGTGGTGTGGCGGGGGCCCATGCTCAATGGCATCATCCGCCAGTTTTTGTACCAGGTGCAGTGGGGCGAGCTAGATTACTTAATTGTAGATATGCCCCCAGGTACCGGTGATGCCCAGCTCACCATGGCCCAGGCGGTGCCCATGGCTGGTGTGGTTATTGTCACGACCCCCCAGGATGTGGCCCTGGCCGATGCCCGGCGTGGCTTAAAAATGTTTGAGCAGTTAAATGTACGCATATTGGGCATCGTGGAAAACATGAGTTATTTCATTCCCCCCGATATGCCCGACAAGAGATATAACATTTTTGGCTCCGGAGGTGGTGCGAAAGCCGCCGAAACATTAGGGGTTGCTTTGTTGGGCTGTGTTCCCTTAGAAATGCCTGTACGGGAAGGGGGAGATGGGGGGACACCGATTGTATTGGCCCAGCCCGATTCAGCTGCAGCCAAAGCCCTCACTAAAATTTCTCAACAGGTGGCTGCCCAAGTGTCGATCGCAGCCTTGACCTAGGTCTGCACCCATTTTGTGGAGACGTTCAATGACCTGTTTTCGAGATGTCTCCCCAAAAAGTATAGTCTCTCTTTTTCCTTGGTTTTGCTTATATGGCTCAAACCACATTCCTCGGTAAATGGTTTTATCGCTCGCTGCACTCCTGGCGAGGTATCGACTGGCTGTTGTTGCTTTTCCCCATCGTCATCACGCTGTTTTCTAGCCTGTTGATTGCTAGCACCCGGCTGTATACGGGGGAGACTGGCCTAGCCTGGAACCACGTCATCATGTGTGTGGTGGGTGTTTTTCTTTGCCTGTGGTTGGCTCGCACCCGTTACGAATCTTTCCTAGAGTGGCGCTGGGTGATATATCTCATCACCAATGTATCCCTGGTGGCTGTAATGCTCATCGGTACCGTGGGTAACGGTGCCCAAAGCTGGATTAGCATTGGTGGTTTTAACATTCAGCCCTCGGAGTTTGCCAAGGTGGGCATCATTATCACCTTGGCCGCCACCCTCAAAGACCGGGAGTCGACTACCTTGGGAGGCCTGCTCAAGGCGTTAGCCATTACCGCTGTGCCCTGGGCCCTAATCTTTTTGCAGCCCGACTTGGGCACCTCCCTTGTTTTTGGTGCCATTGTGTTGGGGATGCTCTACTGGAGCAACATGAACCCAGGGTGGTTGGTGCTATTGATTTCGCCCCTGGTGGCGGCAATTATCTTTACCCTGTCGGTGCCGGTGTGGATCGGGTGGGTGGTGGTAGCCGGGGTAATTGCCTGGATGACGTTACCCCTGCGCTGGTACAGCACCCTGATCATTGTTGTGATTAACTCCATTGCAGGCAAGCTGGGTGAACTTATGTGGGGGCTGTTGCAAGATTATCAGCGGGATCGCCTCACCCTGTTCCTAAATCCTGAGCAAGATCCCCTAGGGGGTGGCTATCACCTGATTCAGTCCCGCATTGCCATTGGTTCAGGACAGCTGTGGGGACGCGGACTTTTCCATGGCACTCAGACACAGCTAAGCTTTATTCCTGAGCAGCATACGGACTTTATCTTCTCGGCCCTGGGTGAAGAACTAGGGTTTATGGGGGCCTTGGCCATTGTGTTGGTCTATTGGTTTATTTGCCTGCGGCTGATCATCATTGCGCAAAATGCGAAGGATAATTTTGGCTCGCTGTTGGCCATTGGCGTGCTGTCCATGATTGTTTTCCAGGTGGTGGTCAATATTGGCATGACCATTGGGTTAGCGCCGATTACAGGGATTCCGCTGCCGTGGATGAGCTATGGGCGATCGTCCCTGCTGACGAATTTTATTGCCATTGGCATTGTGGAGTCGGTGGCGAATTATCAGCACCGGTTGAAATTTTAGTCAGTATTTGAACCCGCCACTGCAGACGCCGCTTATGCGGCCAAGGCGGTCAACGCGGCCAATAGTTTTCCATGGACGTCCGGTGACGAACCCACCACCACTCCAGGCCATTGATAGTTGTCACAATCTTTCAGGGCAGGCAACTCATGGCCCTGGTGGTCTGTCACCACATAGCCCATTTCTTGGGCCATCCAGCTGAGGGCACCCCCATCAATAAACTTACCCGCCGCCAAAATAGCCCCGCTCAGATCTCCCGTCATCAGGCCATTGGTATTGGGAATGGCGACTTCACTGGAATAGTCTGGCTGGACACTAATGACATCAAAATCTTGCCGTAATGTCTCTGCCAAATAGTCCATGGTCCAGCTCAAAATTATTTGGTTTTTAGGCGCCTTTATTTTGACGAGTTGGCAGCTATCTAAGTTGTCCGCCAGGGTGCCTCGGAACGTTCCCTGGCCCCGCAGGCTGTAGTAAAACTCATTTAGGGCTGGACTGAGGGCAATCACGGCTTCAAAGCCATCGGCATTGAGAATGGTGAGAATAATTTGATAGTTGGGATGGCCATCCATGTAGAAGCGGGTGCCATCGATGGGGTCCAGGGTCACTAGATAGTCATCCTGGGGGCCTAACTCAATGGAGCGAAAATATTTAGTGTTGTAGGTTTGCGCAAATTCTTCGCCATAGAAGCGAATATTGGGAAATAACGACAGCAGCGTGACTTCCATAAAGGTTTGAATGGATAAATCCGCGTCTGTCAGAGCTTCGGCAAAGAAATTATTGTGGACGGCCACCTTGTCGGGTTGGGCACCAATGCTGGCCTGGATTTTTGCGGCATAGCCTGCGGCCAGTTTCAGGTTAGGGAGTAGGGCGGCTAAAATTTCGCGGGGTGTGGGCATGGGTATGGAGGGTAGGTGGTGGGTAGAGGTACGGCACGCTCTACATGGCTAAATGATTGGTACCACACAATCCTAGGTTTCTGAGTCTTGTCGGTGCTTGACCCTCGGGCGATTGCCCTGTTGTTGGCTCCAGCCACTGCCTATACCCCGCTCCCCATGGATGCATCCAATGCCGCTGCTACCACATAGTGATTTTCATCCCGCTGGAGCTGGGTGAGTAGCTGGGTTGCTTGGGGGTGATCGCACCCCGTTAGGGCCGTTGCCGCCCGCCAGCGATCGCGCCAAATTTTGCTCTGGGCTAGCTCCGCCAGGGTGGCTAATGCCTGGGGCTGTAGTGGTGACATTAGTACCTGGCGTAGGGATAGAATCGCCGTTTCTTTGACTGTTTGGGTCGGGTCTTCTAATGCCTTTAGGGATACTGCTAGCAACACATCTGGATGGTTGCTCTCCTGCAAAATGGATAGCACCGTTTGCCTTAAAAGCCAGTTGTCATTGGCTTCAAACATCTGTACTAGCAACGGGATGGAGACCTCGCCAAATTCATAGAGGGCGTTGGCGACCTCGGCCAGGACATTGGCGTCGTTTTCGGCGGTCATCAGCTCTTGCAAGCTTGTTAAGGCGGTTTTATCTGGGGCCTGGTTGCCAAATCCCATGACGGCTAAACGCCGAATCAAAAAGGACTCGTTCTGGGCTAAACGTTGAAGAATGGGTAGGGCCACCGCTGTCGGTTGAGTCGCTAAGGTATTGAGGGCTGTAATGCGTACATTGAGGGCTGGTGCCTGTAAATCTTTTTCTAACTGGTAAAGTTCGTCGGGGGTCATGGATGGTTGGATGGACGTCACCCTTGGGGCGTGGGTTTAGATTACAAAGTTTTTGTGGAACGGGCTGAAAAGTTCTGCTCGGCTGCCCCATTAGACCAGATCTGGAAATGTTGCCTGAACTGCTGGATGGACGAGCTGGTGATTTACCACGTTTAGCCCTGCGGCTAATGGGGCATTTGTTTCCAATGCGGCTAACCCCATATTGGCCAGCTGCATCACATAGGGGAGCGTACTGTTGTTTAACGCTTCGGTGGCTGTGCGGGGGACGGCCCCTGGCATATTGGGGACACCATAGTGCAATACTCCCGAGTCCACATAGACCGGCTCACTGTGGGAGGTGGGGCGGACGGTTTCAATGCAGCCGCCCTGGTCTACGGCTACATCGACGATGACGGCACCGGTGGGCATTTGTTGGACTTGAGATCGCGACACCAGCCTCGGAGATCGCCGACCGGGTACCAGCACTGCACCAATCAGTAAATCTGCCTGACGGACCGCCTGTTCAATATTGGCGGAGTTGCTATACAACAGTTTCACCCGCGACCCAAACAAGTCTTCCAGCTGATTTAACCGCTCCAAATTGATATCAATGAGCGTCACCTGGGCGCCAAGACCCACCGCCATTTTGGTGGCCTCAGTCCCCACAACACCTCCCCCCAAGACCACCACCTGGCCAGGGCTCACGCCGGGAATGCCCCCCAGTAAGATGCCCCGTCCCCCCTGTTGTTTTTCTAAAAATCTGGCCCCAAACTGCACCGATAGCC
>CALHGI010000109.1 GCA_938029995.1 uncultured cyanobacterium
TGGGGTAGATGCCGACTTTGTGGCCGATACCTCCCAAAAGGCCCAGACAGCCAAGGTGCCCAAGAATCAGACGGTAAATCGGTTATTAAAAACCCAAAACCCCATCCGTACCGCCGCCACGGGTCTGATGAAAGTCATCCCAACACAGCTCAGACATCAGCTCCGTGACCGGTTAATTAACCTAAATTCTCAAGGCAAGAGCCAAGCAACATTCACCGAAGAAGATACGATTCTGCTCCAACAGTACTACCGGGAGGATATTCTGCAATTGCAGGACCTGATCCAGCGGGACTTGTCCGGTTGGCTAAACACCCCAAAGCTGTGATCAAAGTCGAACAATTTTTGGCCAAAGCATGGGCTCCACGGGTCTGAGGTTGGCGGGTTAAACCGGGCTAACCTCAGGAAATCAGCCCGGTCGGAGGCATGACTATCCAACTGCTTAGCCCCTGGGACAGGCTGCTAATGGGGGCTGGTACCATTTCCCCACGAAAGTCGAGGAGCTGCACTAGGAGGAGATAGGCAATGGCCAATATGAGGGAAATTGCCCCAGTAATAATCGCAACAATTTTTGAACGATCCATATTAAAAACGATAGTCTAACGTTTTGACATAGTGGGGTAGGGCAATTGACGTTTACTATATGATGCACTAGATGATCTAGGGCATTTTAAGAAGACGCTTTTTGAGTGACCCTTCCCAACTATAACGACTAGACCATCCCTAATGTGTGCAGCGGTCCCGATGGGGTCGTCTTTTGTGAGTTCATGGACACCGTTTTTAACCCAGGTGAAAACCCCAGCGCAATCGTACATCGCCCAGTCATTGTTAAAACCCAGGACCTGAGCAAAACCTATCGCACGGGCTTCTGGCTTAATCAGCAGGTGGCCTCACTCCAGAGCTGTTCCTTGGAGGTTTACCAAGGGGAAACCTTTGGGCTCTTGGGGCCCAACGGGGCGGGCAAAACCACACTGCTTAAGCTGCTGTTGGGCATTATTCGGCCCTCGTCGGGCACAGCCCAATTGCTGCATCAGCCGGCGGGCGATCAAACCATCAAACACCAGATTGGTTATTTGCCTGAAAACCCCTACTTTTATGACTATCTAACCGGCTGGGAATTTCTCACGTATTCCGCCGGTCTGTTTAATATTCCGGCCTCTATATATAAGGAAAGGATTCCTGAACTATTGGACATGGTGGGTCTATCTCGGCAGGCCGCAATTAAAAAGCAGCTGCGGCAGTATTCCAAGGGAATGCTGCAACGGGTGGGCATGGCCCAGGCGTTGATCAACGATCCAACGATCATTTTTCTGGATGAACCCATGTCGGGGTTGGACCCCACCGGTCGTTACCAGGTGAGGGAGGTGATTTTATCCTTAAAAAGCCAGGGGAAGACGATCTTTTTTAATAGTCATATTTTGTCTGATGTGGAGGTGATTTGCGATCGCATCGCCATCCTCGATCAAGGCACATTAATTAGCCAAGGGAGCCTACATGACCTCCTCGGCTCCCCCGACGCCTATTTTGTTAAAGGCCAAGGCGGCAGCCTAGACGTGCTGCAAAAATGGCTCCATAATCTCACCTTTGAAGGGGGATACTGGCAAGGCTATCTCGGCGGCAACCCCCATGACTTCATGGCCAGCCTACGACTAATGAACGGCAAACTCATCACCCTAGACCTTAGTCGACTGTCCCTCGAAGAATACTTCATCCAGCAGATCCAACAACGGCGCTCAGGCCAAGCCTAAGGACCAAACCAAAGGCCAACCTTTCCCCGTAGCCCTAAAGTATCCCTAAAAACAGCGTAATTCCCGCCAAATAGCCCTAAAGTATAAGACTATCCCATCATCTTCAGAGCGTCTGTTGTTATGACCCAGGCCGCCACCACCGCGTTTATCGACCGCTCCCACTGGGGACGAATTGAAGTCACCGGAGCCGATCGCCTCCGCTTTCTCCACAACCAAAGCACCAATGACTTCCAGCAGCTGTCCCCCGGCCAAGGCTGCGATACCGTATTTGTTACCTCCACGGCCCGCACCCTAGATCTTGCCAGCGCCTGCGTAGGCGAAGAGAGCGTTTCACTCATGGTCTCACCGGGCATGGCCACGGAGCTGATCAACTGGATGGACCGCTATATCTTCTTTGCCGATCAGGTCACCCTGAGGGACCAAACCGACAACACCTTTGCCCTGACCCTACTAGGCCCCGACGCCGATGGGCTCCTGACCCAACTGGGGGTGCCCCTACCCGAAGCCGCCCCCTGCAGCCACATCCAAACAAACCTACCCCTGGCACCAGAAACGGCACTTCAAATTGTTCGGGGCACGGGCTTAGCTATCCCCGGCTACACCCTAATTGGTCCCAAAGCCCAAGGTGAAACCCTACAAAAATGGTTAGTTGAACGGGACATTGCCTGCCTCACGGCCCCACAGTGGGAAGCCCTCCGCATCCGCCAGGGCCGCCCCATGCCGGGCCAAGAACTGACGGACAAAGATAACCCCTTAGAAGCCGGACTTTGGCAGGCCGTTTCCTTTGACAAAGGCTGTTACATTGGCCAAGAAACCATTACTCGACTCAATACCTACCAGGGGGTGAAAAAACAACTTTGGGGGTTCAAACTAGGACAGGTAGTGACCGCCCCAGTCCCCATCAGCCTCGATGGCACCCAGGTAGGCACCCTCACCAGCGTAACCACCGACGACGATGGCATTTGGGGACTGGGGTACCTGCGTACTAAAGCGGGGGGAGCGGGATTGACCGTAACCATAGAAAACACCACAGCCCATGTGGTTGAACTACCCTTTACATCCCGAGGTTACTTGGACAGCTAATCAAGCAGCCCCCTTCACCCTCTAACCTCGACAAACCTCAATGGATAACAATGTTATTTTTTAATATTTCCTTAGATTTTTATGGTCCTTAGTCTTACATCTAATGGCTACAATGATCTAAGACGCAGCTTTACTACAAATTTCCAAATTTTTTAGGGTAGAAGGCTTGCTCTTACTTGGGTACTCTGAACATACATTGAGTCACTTAGGTCAGCGCAGTCTCAACCTACGCCCATGGACTTATGGGTAATGGGTTGGCGCGTTAGGGTTTGAACAAATGTTATTTCCGATAGCTGTCCCTTCCCCCGGGAAGTGGCGGTGGTTTCACATCAATACAACAGATAACAATACTATTTAGAGGCTTAAGTCATGGCAGCATCCTGGAGATTACCACTTGATCGAGCGGTCCGTTACGCCGTTAGCGATGCCTTAGCATCAGTCAAGTCCCACGTGTATGATTTGGAGTACACCCAGCGTCGGTCACCCCAAGAAGTAACCACTTGGAATAATTATTTAGCCGATCTTAGGGCGCTTCACCAGCTACTGCTTAATCTACCCAGTCTAGAAAAAGCCCAGTGGTTGACTGAAGACCAAGCGGAGAACGCCCCCACCTTTACCCCCTTTGTCAGCAGCATCAACGATGCCAAGACAAATATGCGTCGGGTTAACAACTGGTTATTGTCCCTGTCTCAAGTAACTGAAGTCAGTACCTCTGAACTGATTGAGAGTTCCGACATTATGGAACAAAAGCACTATACCCACCAGGTTAGCAACGTCCTAACCCAGCTCCAAACACTACCGGCCCCTGGCAGCAAAGCTTGGCAAACCAAATATGAGCCAGCGGTAGACGTATCCCCCTCTAGAGGCGTACATCAGCAGCCCCTAGTAAGAGCAGTTGCCTAGGCCCATTTTGGCACTTAGGTTTCAGCTTGGCGTAAATTCTAACCACATATGGTGATCTTAAAAAAGGGCGTTGTCTGACATGACAACGCCCTTTTGTTATGAACATTTACCATAACGGCTTACGACACCCATAGTCGCGATAAATGGGTTTTTCCCCCTAACCAGATGGACAGCTATATGGACCCAACCATGGGAAATGTTTACCAGTCAACCCGTGGGGCATGCCATGGACAAAGATTTGCCCATGGCATTTCGCCCTGGCTCCTAAGGCTCCAGATGGAACCTATGCCATTTAAGGGATGCCTTACTTTAGGGGTAAATAAATCATGAATTTACCCCCTTGCTGCGCAGAATCATAGAGAAGTTGACCATGGTGCTTCTCAACTACGATTTGATAGCTGAGGGACATACCTAAGCCGGTGCCTTTGCCAAGTGGTTTGGTGGTGAAAAAGGGGTCAAAAATCTTTTCCTGAATGGCAACTGGAATACCTGGACCATTATCTGCAATTTCAATAATCACATCCTGGCCATCAGAATATGTCGTAATTGAAATCTGAGGCTCAGATATGTCGATTTCCCGCAATGCATCAATGGCATTCGACAAAATATTCATAAATACTTGATTGAGTTGCCCCGCATAGCAAGCAACAGGGGGTAATTGCCCATAGTTTTTGATCACCCGAATTTCAGGGTCATGGGCACTCGCCTTTAACCGATGGCCTAAAATCACCAAGGTACTTTCCAGACCTTCGTGTAAATCAACTCGCTTATACTCAGCTTCATCGGTCCGAGAAAAGGTTCGCAACGAGAGCACAATTTCTTTAATTCGTTTGGCCCCCATGTGCATGGATTGCATCACCCTGGGCAGGTCATCTTGAACAAAGGCTAAATCGATGCCGTCGATGCAGGCCTTGACCTCTGGTGTATGGTCTGGGTAACAGGTTTGATAGGTAGATATCAAGGTGAGCAAATCTTCCATGTACTGGTGGGCATGCTCAAGGTTGCC
>CALHGI010000110.1 GCA_938029995.1 uncultured cyanobacterium
GCTCCCAGCTGACGCAACTAGCTGAACAGGGTGAATGGTTTCAAGCGCCTGCAGCGTCAACGCTAAAAATTGGCATGAGCCCTGATGCAGAGTAAAGCGTGACCCTTCATATCGTTTAACGCTTCACGAGCCTCATCCTAAGTCTTCGTCTTGACAGATCCCTAGTTCCACCAATAAAGAATTACACCAGGAATTAACCAGGGGCCATTAAATTCGGCACAATACGGTTAACTCCTGTGGTAATGCATGTCGTCATGGTGAACAAAAGATTACGAGAGTTGGGTTGGGCCTGGGCCGCCGTGGTGATACTTCCCCTGTGGCCCGGTGCAGGGGCGACGGCGGCACAACCAACACCATCCATCCCCCCAGGGTCGTTGTCGATCCCATCGGGATCGTTGTCTGTGGTTGCCCCAGGGCCTGTGCTTGATCGACGGCTGGCCCAAGCGCCTACCATTACCGATGCCCCCGGGGGACCCGAGCTAAATGCGGAGGGACTAGCCCTCTATGAACAGGGGCGTTTTCAAGAGGCGCTGATTATTTTTGAGCAGCTGTTGGCCCTGCGGCAACAGCAATTGACCACCGACAATCCCCTTGTGGCGGTGGCCCTCAACAATGTGGCGGAGGTCAACCGGGTATTGGGCAATTTTGACCTGGCGGAGCCGATGTATTTACAGGCCCTAGAACTCTATGGTCGTACTTTGCCTGCGGACCATCCAGAGCTGGCCACCCCGCTGAATAACCTGGGGCTTATATATCTGGAACTGGGGCGATATGGAGAGGCGGCACCCTTGTTTCAACGGGCGGTTGCCATTCAGGAGCAGGCCGGTGCCCCCGGCCCCTTAGCCCGGACCTACAACAATTTGGGCGAACTGTATCGCAACCAGGGCCGCTACGACCTGGCGGTGGATTACTATCAGCGGTCCATTGAGCAGACCCTCCAAGGCAGTGGGGCCGATGCCCCGGATGTGGGATTGGCCAGTAGTAATTTGGGCCTAGCGGAACAACAACGGGGTAACTATGGGGCAGCAGAAGAGTTGTTCCTGCGGACCATTGATATTTACCGAAATGCGTTTGGGGAGACCCATCCAAACCTGGCCCAGGCCTTGTTAAATCTGGGGAATTTATACCAGGCCCAGGGCCGCTATGGTGAGGTGGAAGCGCTATACCAAAAGGCTTTGGCGATCCAGGTGAGAGCCTATGGAGAACAACATTCAACCGTGCTCTATACCCTGGGTAGTTTTGGGATGCTCTATCAGCTACAGGGTCGCTATGGCGAGGCGGAGGAGTACTTTAAAGATGGTTTGACCCTGGCCCAACAGATTTTTGGTCCGGAGTCGTTACCCATGGGGTCGCTATTAAACCGGTTGGGGGAACTGTATCGACTAGCGGGGCGGTTGGAAGAGGCTGAAGCCACCGGGCTGAAGGCCCTGGAGTTACAGGCCCTAGTCCTGGGGGAGAACCATCCTGAGTATGCTGGCACCCTCAACAACTTGGGGTTGGTCTATACGGTTCAAGGCCGCTATCGCCAGGCGGCGCCGCGCTTGGAACAGGCCGTTACCATTCTAGAAAATACCCTGGGGCCAGAGCATCCTAATTTGGGGCTAGTGCTCAACAACTGGGCCGAACTCTATCGCACCCAGGGGAATTATGACGCGGCCTTGCCCCTCTATGAACGGGCCCTAGCGATTCAAAGCCAGGCCCTGCATCCGTTGCACCCTGAGCTGGCCACCACCCTCAACAATATGGCCCTATTGGCCTATGGCGTGGGGGAATATGACCAGGCGATTGAATGGCAGACGGCGGCCTTGACTAGTTTTGAGACCAACTTTGGTGGGGAGCATCCCCATGTGG
Organism: uncultured cyanobacterium; assembly: GCA_938029995.1. GTDB lineage: Bacteria > Cyanobacteriota > Cyanobacteriia > Phormidesmidales > Phormidesmidaceae > Leptothoe. Next base: position 1,852 of record CALHGI010000110.1, read on the forward strand.
GGCTGATGCTCAACAATCTGGGGGAAGCCCATCGTATTCGCGGCGATTTGCCCGAGGCTACCACCTATTTAGAACGGGCGCTGACGGTGCAGTACAAGGTGTTTCCGGGGGGGCACCCGGAGACGGCCCTCACCCTCAACAACCTGGGCCTACTCAGCGGCAGGCGCAAGCAGTATGGCCAGGCGGAGGCCTATTTTTTAGAGGCCTTGGAGATTATGGAAACCACCCTGGGGGAGAAACATCCTCGGCTCACCTTAGTGTTGGATAATTTGGCCAGACTGTATTACAGCCAGGGACAACCCCAGCGGTCAATACCCTATCTAAAACAGTCCCTGGAGGTGGAAAATTATAATTTGAATCTGGTGTTATCCACCGGATCTGAAGCGGCTAAGGCTTCATTTTTTAATACGCTGCCCCAGCTAGATAGCTATGTCTCTTTCCATCTCACCCCAGGGACGCCCACCCCTGGCATGGAGGCTATTGCGCTCCAGGCAATTTTGCAGCGCAAGGGGCGGGTGCTGGAGGCCGTGACCGATGGATTGCAGGCCCTACGCCAGGGGTTGGAACCGGCGGATCAGGCGTTGTTGGATCAGTGGGGCGGGGTGCGATCGCAACTTGCCACCCTAGTGGTCAGCGGCATCGGGGCCCTCTCCCCAGAAGAATACCAGGCCAAAATTAATGCCCTGGAGGCGCAGTCCAGTCAATTAGAAACCACCTTGGGCAATCGCAGCAGCCAGTTTCGCAGCGCCTCCCAATCCATTTCCCTGGCCAATGTTCAACGGCAAATCCCCAGGGATGGAGCCCTGGTGGAGTTTGTTGCCTATAGGCCCATTACCCTCGATTCAGCAGGGATTGAATCCTTTGGGGCGCTGCGCTATGGGGCCTACATCCTAAAGCCATCGGGGGAAATTGGTTGGCGCGACTTGGGGGAGGCGGTGGCCATTGACCATACCCTGACCGAGTTTAGACAGTTATTACAAACCAGGAGTCAGCGGTTAAAGCCCGTGGCCCGGCGGTTGTATGGTCAGTTGTTTGCCCCATTGGCACCGGAGTTAGCTGGGGTGGAGCATTTGTTATTGGCCCCCGATGGTCAGCTAAACCTGATTCCCTTTGCGGCCTTGGTGGATGGGGAAGGGGACTATTTGTTGGAGGATTATCAGATTACCTACCTGACCTCTGGCCGCGACTTATTGCGGTTGGATGGGGCGGCTGCCAGTGGGCAAAAACCGGTATTAATGGCGAATCCAGACTATGACAGTGCAGAGCAAACGACAGCACAAACCCTGGTGGCCTCTACCCGGGGCAGCGGTGAGCGGGCGGCGGATTTGAGTAGCCTGCGGTTTGGCCCGCTGGCGGGCACTGCCGTCGAGGCAGAAGAGATTTCTCAGCAGTTGGCCAATGTGACCCTGTTGACGGGAGCCCAGGCGACGGAAAACAGTCTGAAGGGGGTGCAGGGGCCGAGTATTTTACACATTGCCACCCACGGATTTTTCTTAAAGGATCGGGAGACCTCCGGGGCCAATCAGCCAACTTTTCGAGGCTCGGGGGCCGGTTTGTCGAGCCAGCCAACTTCTCCGGGGCCGGGGTCGGGCTCCCTGAGCGACCCGTTGTTGCGTTCGGGGTTGGCCTTGGCTGGGTTTAATCAGCGCAGCAGTGGGGCTGAGGATGGGGTGTTGACGGCGCTAGAGGCGGCGAATTTGAACTTGAATGGGACCCAGTTAGTGGTGTTGTCTGCCTGTGAAACTGGGGTGGGAGAGGTGCGCAATGGGGCCGGGGTATATGGTTTACGGCGGGCCTTTGTGATGGCTGGAGCGCAGACGCAGATTTTGAGCCTGTGGCAGGTGAGTGACTTGGCAACGAAGGATTTGATGGTGGGCTACTACCAACAACTACAGGCAAATCGAGGTCGTAGTGAGGCCCTGCGGGAGATTCAG
>CALHGI010000111.1 GCA_938029995.1 uncultured cyanobacterium
CACAGGGCTTAGCGATCGGCACTCGCTGATCCACTTCGAGCACACCGTAGGTGATTTTGCCATCGGCAACGTGGCCACCACCATTGACGTCGGTATTGCCAATGAGCAGAAACTGAGAGAGATAGGGACCGACCTCCACTCCAGGAGATGACCCACGAAATAGAGTCTGGGCGTCGAATTTGCCGGACTCTGCATTCACCTTACGGGGACGACCTGTGGGGTTGTCGACGTAGCTGAGGGCGTTGAGGCGAGAGACCGCACCCTCGATGGCTGGATTAGAACGCCCTGCTTCAAAAGCATTGAAGGGCTGGTCCCGTAAAATGGCCAGTTCATAGACCTCGGCCATTTCTAGAATAAGTTCTGGATTAACCGCACCTGTAGTATCTAGAAGGGGGGGAGCAGGAGCCATGGTGACCGCTTGTGGATCGGGGCCTTCTAGCTCATAAACCACACCTGCTGTGGGGGCTTCCCACTGGCGAAAATTGTCGGGGGGGGAAGTTACGGGCACCACCTGACCGTTTTGTACTTCAAATTTAGCGCCATGGCGCACCCGATCGGTAAAGGGATCAATAAAGCCCTCATCAATGGCCCGGCGAAATTCTAAGAAATCTTGCGGATCTTGGATCAGGCCAGTGTTGGGGTTGTGGGGCAGTCCCTTGGTGAAGGACATAAAATATTTAGAATCAGCGTAGCGCTGCTCATCCCCATTGGCTTCGTGGGCGGGGTGTTGACGGCTTCTGGCTAATTCAGCTGCTTCTAGACGAACAGCGTAGGACTCTTGGCGACGTTCAGACATAGGAATCTCCCTTCAAGAAACACTAGGTTGGTCGGTTTTTGTGCTCCGACAACCCAATAAAAGAGGTGTGATTCAAATCTAAGCGTCGCTGTTGAAATCGCCAGTACCCGTGGGGGTGATTTCAATCGTCCGGACAGTTTTAGCTGTTTTTTGGCTAAGGCAAACCATTGACTAACAGCAGTTTTTAGGCCCTCGGTGGATTCGTTAGGCGGCTTTAAGTTCTTGCCACCGGGATTGAATTTGAGAGATGGTGTACACCGCCTTAAAATCAATGTTTTCTTGGGTGTAGTATTCAGCGCCCCCCTGTTGTCGATCGACTAGGGAAATCACCTGATTGACCACATAGCCGGCATCTCGCAAGCGAACAATTGCCTTCATGGCAGACTGCCCGGTGGTGACAACATCTTCCAAAATCACAACGTTACTTTGGGCTGGCAACATCGGCCCTTCAATATAGGCTTGGGTCCCATGGCCTTTGGCCTCTTTACGAACAATGAGCGGGGTGACCGAGCGCCCTTCATAGGCCGCCACCACACTCACAGCGGTAACAATAGGATCGGCCCCCAGGGTGAGTCCCCCCACGCCCACAACGCTGCTATCCACATAGTCGAGCATGACCCGTCCCACCATCTGTCCCCCTTGGGGATGGAGCGTGACTAGTTTTCCGTTTATATAGTAGGTACTCCGCTGCCCTGATGACAGGACAAAGTCGCCTTCTTTATAGGCGTCCGTACAAATTAAATCGAGCAGTTGCTGCTTAACCGTAGCGAGGTCAGCTGAAACGGGGGGCGTCATGGCGGGTCTCACGTGATCAGTGGGTAATTTAGGAGAACCGTAGGTTAAGCTCTGGCCATAATGTAATCAAACAACGTTGCAAAAATTAGTAAACCAGATAAGATAGAGGCCAACTTTTGTTAAGCAATTCTGCTTGAAATTTTGGCAGCTTCATTATTAACTGCTGATATTAGCGTCGAATTAGGGCTTAGCCAGTTTATCGATTTTTATGGACCGGGGTACTATATGCCCCAAGTTGTGAGGTAAAAGAACCATCATGAAATTTAAGGGATTAGTCCTCGGTACGGTCGTTGCGATCGCAACCTTATCAGCAATGGCCACCCGTGCCAATGCGCAGACCGCCTCATTTGATGAACCCACCGTGCTGGAAACCATGGATGATGTTCTCACCGCCGAAAGTGGTGATTACTCTAGCGATCGCAGCAGCTTCCGCCAGACGGCCCACTACTTTGGCCTCGGAGTACCGGGTCGCTCAGCCTTCCCTGAGCTAGAGCTAGATCGCAACAGCGATGCAATCCTCGAAGCCTACAACGAACTCATGTTGCTACAAACTCAAAATACGGCAACGATTCGGGTCCCTGACCTAGCGAGTCCCTACTCCACCTCACTGCAAAGAATGCCCGGTGCCCAGGCGCGCACTCGGGTCGTTGGCACTGAACTCAACTTTGCCCCTTTGCCTAGACGCTAAGGGACAACCATGAAAAAAACCGATGCCTTGCGGGCATCGGTTTTTTTCATATAATCCAGGGTGCAGGAGTTGAACCTGCCTAAGGCGAATTATGAGTTCGCTGCCTCATCCGCTCGGCCAACCCTGGCTTTATGGAAACGCATTCATCTATTAGATTTGTTATAGCATAGCCAACTACTGAAAATAGTTGCGTGATAGTTTTTGATATATTTGAGCTTACGTTTTTAACGATCCGCTGATTCCGGCCAACGCCCCACTTATTTACCGCGCCCATTCCCTGATGCCATGAGAATTAATCCAGCCATCGCCTTTACCTTAATACTGCTCGCCGCCATGTTTGGCTCCGGTATTGTTAGCGCTTCCTGGGGATATTCGCTGGGCCGCCAGGCCCTCACCGGCATTCGTCAGCCCGAAACTCGACCCGCCAGCGCTTCAACGGCCAGTCGAGGCACCACCCAAACCAGCGACTTTGTTCCCCTCAAAGAGGCGGATATTCTCAAAAACGTAAAGGCCCGCATTGAAGGCGGCTTAGATACCACTGAGTAGTGGAATAATGCACCTAAGCCGTTGCTGATCTTTCCTGTGCAACGATCGGTTAGGACGCGATATACCAGCATCTTGCAGATGAAACCATACCGAGAATCAGCAGCGCCAATACATCAACCTTGTCTTCTAGAGGACTGGCGGTGACTTTGCAAGGCCTAAATGCCGTTGATAGTGCTCTTCTACCTATCAGTGTTGCAGGTGTTACGGTTCGCCTCCTGGTAATCGCAGCACTAATTTGTTTAAACGCTTTTTTTGTAGCGGCAGAATTTTCCATCGTTTCCGTCCGTCGGTCGCGCATTAACCAACTGGCGGCCGTGGGGGATTTCCAAGCCAAAACCGTACAGAGTCTGCAGCAAAGTATTGATCAGCTACTGCCCACCACTCAAATTGGCATCACCATGGCCAGTTTGGCCCTGGGATGGATTGGGGAAGATACCCTGGCCCTGCTATTGCGCCATTGGTTTCGGCAATGGTCCATTCCCCTCACCGCCTTTTCCCATGCGATCGCACTGGTGGTGGCCTTTTGGGCCCTGGCCTATTTGCAAATTGTGTTGGGGGAACTCGTCCCAAAGTCCTTAGCCCGCAGTTATTCAGAACAAACATCCCGCCTGCTGGGCCCGGTCAGCCTCACCGTATCCCGGCTGTTTTCTCCGGTGGTGTGGGTGCTAAACCTGTCCACCCAAAGTTTTTTAACCCTGGTTGGCCTACAGGGACAACGGCAGTCAGACAATCAGCTCACCTCTGACGAACTCCAGATGATCATCAGCACCCCCACCGCCGTGATCGATCTGGACCAGGAAGAGCGGGAAATCCTCAATAACGTCTTTGAAACTCGAGACTTTACGGTGGAAGACATTATGGTGCCGCGCACCCAAATCATCGGTTTAGACGAAACCGCCACCTGGCAAACGTTACTCAACATGGTGGTGGACACCGGCTATTCCCAGTTTCCCCTCCTGGGGGACTCCCTGGACAACATCCGAGGCATTCTAGACTTTAAGGCCATGGTGGAGCCCCTAGCCAAGGGGGAACTCACCATGACCACCCCCATTAGCCCTTGGATGAAAACGGCGCGGGTGGTGCCAGCCGATTTACCCCTCAGCGATTTGCTCGGCCGCATGCAGCAGTTAAACCGTTCCATGCTGATTGTGGTGGATAACTATGGTGGGACGGCGGGATTGGTGACGTGGGCCGATGTTACCGCTGAACTCATTGGCGAAGAGGATGAGGTCACCAGGGATATTGCCTACCTAGATGACTACTCGGCGGTGGTTCCCGCCCAAATGGAAATTGACGCGGTCAATAAGCAGTTTGCGCTGGCCTTACCCACCACCGATGATTACCAAACCCTGGCCGGATTCCTCATCCACGCCCTACAAAAAATCCCCAGGGCAGGGGAACAGCTAACGTATGGTGAGG
>CALHGI010000112.1 GCA_938029995.1 uncultured cyanobacterium
CCTGGTGGTTAGGAAGAGTCACTCCTTCGACATGAGTGGTAATGGCTTATTGGTCGATATATTCAACAATTCCCATCCAACCTTGAGTGATGAATGGATCTTTTCAGTCTGGTCGGATGCTCCATTGGAAAAAAATATGACTATATAGCAGTTGTCTAAACCAATTTAGGGAGGAGAAGTTTAAATCACAGCACGACTAATTAAATTTTTATTCGGACCATTTTAATGGGTAATACAGAGGTAAATGATGTTCAAAAATTTTGATTCCAATATCTTCTGTATTTATTAAATACTAATGAGCTACATCGATTTGCTGACTCTTCAACTTGTTTGACTCTATGACACGTGACTATTATCTATCAACAGATGTTCAGTTTGATCTTGAATACAATACTGCTGAAGCATTGAGGCTATGTCATAAAGACACACATCTGGGGGTGTTTACGCAATTCTTTCCCCCGGACTATGCCCCGACTGGACAACTGATTGATGAGATCACTCAACAGTTATCCCAACAAGATATTCAAGTCAGTGTTTTTAGTGGACAGCCAGGGTACGCCTTCAGTGCCCAAAGAGAAGCTCCCCTCAAAGAAGATCGGCATCGAGTTCAGGTGAAGCGGTCTCGGACCGCCCAACTGTGGCCCAAACAGATTCGGGGTAAGGCCATAAATGGCCTTTTGTTTTTTTTGCGGGCGGGGTTGCACCTGCTCCGGTCAGCGCGTAAGTATGATGTAATTTTGCTGACGACAGCGCCACCTTTTTTGCCCATATTAGGATATTTGGCTTCTTTAATCTTAGGCAAATCCTATATTTGCTTAGTCTACGATCTGTATCCCGACATAGCAGTTGAGCTTAATGTTGTTAAGCACAATCATTTTTTAGCTAAAGTTTGGCGCTTTGTGAACTATTACGTTTGGAAAAATGCTAGTGGGATCATCGTTTTGAGTGGGGCGATGAAACGACGGGTGATTCGGCAATGTCCCAGAGTGCGGGGGAAAATTTCAGTGATTCATAGTTGGGCCGATCCCAAACAGATTGTACCTATTCCAAAAACCAAAAATTGGTTTGCCTGGAAATATCAGCTAGTAGATACATTCACGGTCATCTACTCCGGTAATATGGGCCGGTGCCACGATATGGATACCTTGTTAGAAGCCATGACTCGACTTAAAGATGAACCCATTAAATTTGTGTTTATTGGAGGTGGAGCAAAACGACTTGATGTGATGGCTAAGGTACATGACCGTGGTTTGAAGAATTGCCAATTTTTACCCTACCAGGATAGGGAGGTACTACCCTACTCGTTGACGGCGGGCAATGTATCCTTGGTCAGCGTCAGCCCAGGTATGCAGGATTTAGTTGCGCCCAGTAAAGTGTATTCTGCGTTGTCATCGGGACGGCCGATTGTGGCCGTATGCCCTAAGAGTTCCTATCTGAATGATTTAATTGCCGATGCCAATTGTGGAATAAGCATTGAGAATGGGGATAGCAAGGGGTTAGCAGATTTTCTATTGTATTTGCAGAAGGACCGTAAGGCGTCCCAGGCAATGGGGGAAAATGCCCATCGTTATTTGGAAAACCACTTTACCCCCCAAATTATTGCCAAGGAATACCTCAAAGTTGTGGATCAATCATTGCGCAACCGAGAACTGCGTATACAAAAACCGAATCGACAAATCCTGAATACTGACTCTCATACTGCCCCTGAAATAGAATCTTAGATAGGTTGAGAACACTGAAGTTTTCCTGAGTAGAGGAAAGTCACGCCCGCTATGATTCATCTATAATGGCATTTCTAAATAATAGAGACTGCGTCAATGACGGCTGCAACCCAACATTCCGACCTCTTTAGGGAATTGCTCCCTAAACCTGTCAGTTTTGAGCAGTTCATTGACTGGTATCCTGAGAAATCATAGTGTCTCTATGAGCTGCGGCGTGGGGTGATTGTATCAAAGCCGAAACCCAAAGGTAAACATTCTGAAATTGCAAGACTAATCCACGATGAACTCGCGATTGAAACTCGTCGAGGGATTTATTCCACGAGAATGCATCGTCAAGGTCAGTGACGATACAGGTTATGAGCCAGATGTGATTGTGTTGGATCGGAAGGCTGTAAAGTCAGAGTCCTTGTGGGAGAAAGCGTCTGCCCTTGAAAATAGCGCAACGATTAATCTGATTGTGGAGGTGGTGTCTACCAATTGGCAGGATGATTATGAGATTAAGCTGGTGGCTTATAAGTGGTTGGGAATTCCAGATTATTGGATTGTCGATTATGAAGGATTGGTAGGCGTGCGCCATCTTGGGAAACTCTAACCAATTTTCTGGTGTTTTTGCTTGAGTATGAAGACTCTTAAGGATGGAGCGCTCGACAGATAATTGAAAAATAGCTTTAGCTACATACTTATTTATGTCTGACACTGTTATCCGTGTTGAAATTCATGGCAAGTAATACATTGTTACCCACCAGCAAGAGACGCAGCGATATACAGCTTTGTGTTATGTGAACTCTGGCATTGTAAAAAAGTTAGACAATACCTAAATCCTTTAAGTCCCATTCTCTAGGTTCTACACTCTATTCGAGTTTTGGGGGTTTAAAGATTTCTCTTTTGAGATTAAGCAAGGGGCGATCACTTTGGCATTGTTGGTCGAAATGGGGCGAGAAAACAACGCACTTGTAAGTATTGAGTTGGACTATGGAGCCGCCTCTCATCAGCTTAGTATTTAGAGAGAATTGCTTGAACAATGGCCTAGCGCAATCTATCCAAGACTATGAATCAACATCATGCTCCTAAACGAGTGATCTACACACCTGAAAGCCGCATTCGTTACCCACTGAAAATGTTGCAGGAGATGGGGGATGACTTGTTGGCTTCGCGGGAACTAGCTTGGCGATTGTTGGTGCGAGATATCAGTGCCCAATATCGGCAGTCTTTACTGGGAATTTTCTGGGCCTTTGTGCCACCGATTGTGACAGCCTTGGGGCTTGTGTTTGCCCGGAATACGGGGGTGGTGAATCTGGGTGAAACGGAATTGCCCTACCCGGCCTATGTGATGTTTAGCATGGCGCTGTGGCAGACATTTGTAGAGGCGCTGAATGGGCCGATCGCAGCAGTAAGTGCGGCCAAGCCGATGCTGGCAAAGATCAATTTTCCCCGCGAGGCGCTGGTGTTGGCGAAACTGGGGGAGGTGGCGTTTAACTTTGGTATCAAGCTGATTTTGATTGTAGGTCTATTTCTCTGGTTTCAGATGCCGGTAACTTGGACAGTACTGTTGGCGCCGGTGGCGCTAATGCATTTAGTGATGCTGGGCACTGGAATGGGCTTACTGTTAGCGCCGCTGGGGGCTTTATATGGGGATGTACAGAAGGTGTTGCCAATGATTGTGGCACCCTGGTTGCTACTGACGCCAGTGATTTATGAAGCGCCTGGGGGTGGGGTATTTGGCGTGCTGGTACGACTGAACCCGGTGACGCCGTTGCTGGTGACAACGCGGGAGTTAGCGACGACGGGGGTGTTGACTCAGATCGCTGGGTTTTGGTGTGCGAGTGGATTGGCGTTAGGAACAGTGTTGTTGGGGTGGATGCTGTATCGTTTGTCGATGCCATTTATCGTGGAGCGGATGAGCTCTTAGTGAGACTCAATTCTGAGGCCTTATGAGCGAAGCGACGTTTGAACTTTCAAACTCCCTCAACTTCCAATACCTTATATCAACCTTAAACCTTTCCCCATGACTCAAATTTCTGCGCAACCTACTATGCATGCCTCGTCCAATGATCGCGAAGTTTTGGTTCGGGTGGAGGGTGTTTCCAAGAAGTTCTGTCGCAATCTAAAGAAGTCGCTATGGTATGGCATGCAAGATATTGCGGCGGAGGTTTCTGGGCACAAATCAAACCATGGGCTCAGACCTGATGAGTTTTGGTCAGTGAAGGATGTTTCCTTTGAGTTGCGTCGGGGGGAGTGTCTGGGACTAATTGGCCACAATGGGGCGGGCAAAACGACGCTGCTGAAGATGCTAAATGGCCTAATCAAGCCAGATCGGGGCCGGATTGAGATGAATGGACGGGTGGGGGCGTTGATTGCCCTGGGCACAGGATTCAACCCAATTTTGACGGGTCGGGAGAATATTTATGTAAATGCGTCCGTTCTAGGTATTAGTAAACAAGAGATTGATACCAAGATTGACGACGTGATTGAGTTTTCTGAGATTGGTGAATTTATTGATACGCCGGTACAGAACTATAGTTCGGGGATGCAGGTTCGGTTAGGTTTTGCAGTGGCCGTAAATATGCAACCCGATATTTTGTTGATAGATGAGGTGTTGGCAGTTGGAGATATTGGATTTAGAGTCAAATGTTATAACGAGATCAACCAGATAATTAAAAATACAGCGGTTATATTAGTAAGCCATTCAATGCCTCAAGTAGGAAAAATTTGCAAGTCTGGAATTCTTATGGAAAGTGGCAAGATTGACCTTCAATCCCAAAATATTGGAGAGGTAATCTTGGCATACTACAATAAATTTTCTCATGAGAGAGCTTCTGTTGAAGGGAACGGAAAAGTTATTATTCAAGAGATCAACTTTGGAAATGACAAGAATCCTAAACGATTCCTTAGGCCTGCTGAGATAGTTCCGGCAGAAATCTTAAGACTAAGCTTAGAGAAAGGTGTTGTATGTGAAATTCAATTTCAGCGATATCCAGAAGTTACTTCTTTTTCGGTTCTTTTATCGATTACTGATCTAGATCAAAAACTCGTTGCCCAGATGAAGTCAGAAAAGTATGAGGTTTTGTCTGGATCATTGACTCAGTTTGTGAAATTCGAGTTAAACTCTTTGCAACTCAACACTGGAACTTATTCGTTGTCAGTTCATCTAATGAATGGCGTCGAAAATGCTTGGGATGAAATACTTATAGGCCTGAGGAATATAATAAGATTCTCCGTCAAGAGGAATGATTTTAT
>CALHGI010000113.1 GCA_938029995.1 uncultured cyanobacterium
AGCCTTCTAAGGCCAAGAGTTCTAGAAGATTTGAGCGAATTTCCATCTCATCTTCAATAACTAATACTTTGACCATATTTTTGCTGTGGTAAATACACTAGTTTAATTCGATGGATATATAGCTTTGCGCCCATAGTTCACAACGTAGATGTCGCTGAAAGCTACATATGGCGAAGCTATGGATGTTCCCGTCTATTGCAGTCAGCGGATGGGAACACCTGAATAAATGCAGACCCTAGGCTTGTATTAGGGTGCCCGTTAGCAGCTCTGGATTACCAGGGGGGAGCGGCGCATCCTCTTTTTGATCCCCCTGGGGTAGGGTGATTATGAATGTGGTGCCTTGGCCCACCGTACTTTCAAAGCTGATCTCACCCTGGTGGAGTACTACGGAATTTTTTACAATGGCTAGCCCCAGCCCTGTTCCTGAAATGGTCCCGACGTTGGTGCCGCGGACAAATGATTCAAACAGGGTGGCATGGGCTTCTGGGGGAATACCGATGCCCTGGTCTTGTACCCGTAGCTCAATGTGTTCCCCAACGGTGTTTAGCTCGACTAGAATCTGGCCACCACTGGGGGAGTAGTTGATGGCATTGGCTAGCAAGTTGGTCAGAATGTGACGCATGAGCTTGCTGTCGATTTGATGGGGCATGCATTGGAGCTGCGATCGCAACTCCAATGTATGCCTATCCGTGGTGATCTGTAATTCCTCAATAATCTCCTGGCAAAAATCATTCAGCACCAGCGATTGGGGATTAAACTCCACGCGCCCTGCCTCTGCCTTATTGATTAGCAGCACATCATTTAGTAGCCCAGTCATGTGGGTGGCGGCTGTTTGGACTTTTTTTAGATACTGATGTTGTTTAGGGATATCCCAGCGTTCGCCATAGTGTTCTAGGAGCTCAGCGGACGACAAAATGGTGGTCAGCGGCGTGCGAAACTCATGGGATGTCATCGCCACAAACCGGGTTTTCATCTCGTTCAGTTCCCGCTCCCGTTCCAGGGTGTTACGAATTTCGTCTTCGGTTTGTTTCCGCTTTGTGATGTCCCGGATAATCACAATCACTTCCTTCGCGTCGCTGCTGACAATTCGCGCTTCAAAATACAGCAGACTGTCGTTGTCGCCGAGGTGAAATTCGAGAATTTCAATTTCCCCAGTGATTAAGACCTGGTCAATACATTGCTGCATTGACATTGCCACAGGTTCTGGCAAAACCTCTGTCAGAGACCGATGCAGGCAATCGGCAACAACAAAGGGCAGGGTATGGTGTTTCGGCTCGCTAAAATTAACAAACTGGCCATCACTACTAATGCGAAACATGGGATCAGGTATCGCATTTAGCAAGGCCCGGTTAGTGGCGTAGCTAGCTTGGAGTGCTTTTTGTTCCTGCTTTAGCCGCTCCGTTGTTGCCAATACCTGAGTAGTACGCTCCTTTACCTGGGCTTCCAGCTGATTGTGGAGCGTTTTGAGTTCAGCTTCAGCCCGTTTCCGATCGGTAATATCCACCAAATAACAGCGAATTAGATCGCTTTGGGGAATATAGTGGAACGCCTGTTCAAAAATCTGCTTGTCGACGGCAACATTACGCACAAAATGTTGTTTCTCATGGGCTTTGACGATGTCAATGGCCCCATCCAAAATAGGATGACTCAGTTTAGCCATGTGAATGGTGGGAAACTGATTGACGGCTGCCGGGTTAAGGTACGTTAATTCCCCTGCTAGGGAGATCTCAATGATGGGATGGGAAAACAGTTCAGGAAACGATGCTAGCCGGATCATCGTTGCATCATCCTGTAACTGATCTGTTTCAGGATTAGTATAGGCGTCTACGGGGGTGGCGATGATAGTTGCCATGTACTTTGCCGCTTCATCACTGCCCGACAGCAGCCACTGCATATCTTCATCTTCCCCGGCCACCTGGTAACGCACTTTAACCTTGGCCCCAAACACAATCTCATCGCCATGGCGTAAATTGTGGGAGCTAGAGCGCCGACCGTTGACGAATAACCCGTTGGTGCTGGGTTTACCCCGTAAATTCCCGTCAATAATTCTAAACCCATAGTCATCTTCCCCAGGTCGGGTAACCCGCAGTAAAATGGCGTGCTGTCGTGAGACTTCCTGGGAGTTTAAAACAATAGAATTACTCGCATCACGACCAATGGAACCGGAATCAGCCTGCAGGCTGACGGCGCGTTTCCCCTCATCGTCTTCAATGATTAAAAGATGTTGCATGCCCATCGAGAACGGTATCAGCCAGGCCGAGTCTAACCATATTGGTTTGAATTAACCTGTCATCAGGATTCCCTAACCTGGGCCTGTAGTAGAGTCCTCCCCAACCCAATGGGGCAGCCCCATGGCTACTTCAGGCTGCCACTGGTTTAGTTGTTTGGGGTAATGACCAGTAGTTGACCGTTGTCCTCATCGGTCAGGACATAAAGATTCCCGTCAGGCCCTTGTCCCACGTCCCGTACACGCTGACCAATGGCTATGGCCTCAGCTTCGTTAATCTGGCCCGTGGGGGTAATTTCAATCCGGCGTACTTCCTTATTTACCAAGGCCCCGGCAAAGATATCCCCTTGCCACCCAGGGAATGTCTCCCCCCCATAAACCACCAAACCAGAAGGGGCGATAGACGGTGTCCAAACCACCTGCGGATCTACCAGACCCGGCTGGGACTGGGGCGAACTGACTAAACGATCGGCAGGGTACTCCCGGCTATGGCTCACGAGGGGCCAACCATAGTTTTCTCCCGACTCTAGACGATTTAGTTCGTCCCCACCTCGAGCCCCATGCTCGGTGGCCCATACTTGTTGGTTGAGGGCGTCATAGGCCAAGCCTTGAATATTTCGGTGGCCGTAGGTCCACAGGGCCGATATGCCTTGACTACCTATGGTTGGATTGTCAGCGGGGATTGAGCCATCGGCATTGAGGCGCAATACCTTACCTAAATGACTATTCGTGTTCTGGGCCTGTTGGCGGATCAGGGCTCCGTCCAGCTCCAGGGGATAGTTACCGCCATCGCCAATGGAGACCAGTAGGGTGTTGTCGGGCAGCCACAGGAGCCGAGCCCCAAAGTGCTGTGTCCCTGGCTTGTTTTGGGAGACGGAGAATATTACCTCCCAGCCGGTCAGGCGGTCGTCTTCGAGGGTGGCTCGGGCCACTTGGGTGCGATTGGCGTTTGGGGTACCGGCGGCATAGGTGAAATAAACCAGGCGATTTTCAGCAAACTGGGGATGGATGGCGATGTCCAAGAGCCCTCCCTGCCCCTTGGCTAGCACGGGGGGAACCCCGTCAATGGGGCGCAGCGAGCCATTGCGCCAATGCACCACATGGCCAGGACGCTCAGTGATGAGCAGACTACCATCGGGCAACCAGTCCATGCCCCAGGGATGGTCCAGGCCGGATGCGATCGCACGGATCTGATACGCCGTTTCTAATTTGCCACGCCCTAACTCACCGGCCTCTGGCGCACCAGCCTCTGGTGTGCCAGCAACTTCCGATGTGGCAGCCTCTGGTGTGCCAGTAACTTCCGATGTGGCAGCCTCTGGTGTGCCAGCAACTTTGGATGCCAGGGGGTGGCAAGCCGTAGCCCCTAATGCCATGGTGACCAAGGTCATGGAGACCAAAGCCTTAGGGGCCATTAGTGCAGCGAGCCTCAGGCGATTGAAACGATGCATGGCGATGTCCAACGGCAACATGCAAACATTATGTAGCAAAAATATATAGTAGGAAGCTGCCAACACATAAGTTAGACCTAAGAATAACACTCGGCTAGAAACCCTTTTCCCGTAACGGTTTGCTAATATATTGGCCCCGAAAAAATCCAAGGGATTACAAAATAGGGCTCCATCGGCCTGATATATTAGTGGCTTGCTTATGTTCAACGGTTAATGGGAGGTACTTC
>CALHGI010000114.1 GCA_938029995.1 uncultured cyanobacterium
ACATTCTCAGGACCGGCCAGCTAGAGCGCTACCGCACCCAGCGCACCTCCATGGCCCAAACCGTCACCCTGGTGCCAGGGGCGGTGCTGCATCTCCAGGAAATCCTGCTAGCTCAGCCGACGGACTATACGGTTATCACCCTCGAAGACTCTGAACTATGGCAGCTAGACGCCGATCGGCTGCAGCAGATTGCCTACGAATATCCCAGCCTCAGCCAGGAACTCTCCGCCCTCCTGGCCGAAGAGGTAGAACAGCTATCGGCCCAGTTGCTCTACGAGCAAGAACGCCAACAAGAATTGCGCCCTTACCTGGTGCCCAAGGTCAGTCGAGGGGTGATCGGCGCTAGTCGCTATGCCAAACGGTTACGCCAGTCGGTGCGGACCGCATCCAGCGCCCCCCACCAGGACCAGCGAGATGCGGTATTAATTTTTGGGGAACCCGGCCTAGAAAAAGACAACCTCGCCTCCCTGATCCATTTTGGCTCCCCCCACAAAAAAGAGCCCATGATCAAGGTCAATTGCAAAACCCTGCGGGCCGTTGACCTCTTTGGCCGGGGTGACAATCGTCCAGGGCTGTTAGATTGGCTGGGCAAGGGCACCCTCCTACTCAACAACATTCAGGATCTGCCCCCCACGCTCCAACCCGCCATTCTCACGCTCATCAAAACAGGCCAGTACCAACCGAGCCCCCAGCCGGGCCATGCCCCACCCCCCACCAAAGCTAGCTCTGCTTGGATCATGATGATCTCAGAAAAGAGCCTCGCCCCCTTTGCCCAACTGGCCCAGCAAACAATTAAAGTACCGCCACTGCGGGTGCGCAAGGCGGACATCGCCGCCCAGGTGAACTACTACCTGCAGCTCTATTGCCGCAAACGGCAGCTGACTAAGCCCACCCTGGCCCCAGAAGCCCTACGTCGGCTACAAAGCTACGACTTTCCCAGTAATCTACGCGAATTAGATAGCCTGGTGCAACGAGCGCTCCAACAGGCAGACTGTGCCCCACAGCTGACGGAGGAAGTCTTCTGGCCTGCGGGGGAACCCCAGGAGCGATTTCGCTGGAACCTGCTCAATGCCTATCCCCAGCTACGCCAGTTTTTGCGCAGCCCCTGGTGGCCCGATCGGCTGAACTTTGGCTTTACCAGCTGGTTCTATGTGCTCGTGGTGGCGTTGTTGTTTTTAGGTCCCCAAACCCGTGATGCCAATGTGGCGCTCAATTTCTTTTGGGCCTGGTGGTGGCCCCTCATTCTGTTGTCTTTTCCCTTGGTGGGTCGGCTATGGTGTGCCGTATGTCCCTTTATGATCTACGGAGAGATTACCCAAAAACTGTCCCTCTGGCTGTGGCCGCGACAGCTGGGGGAATGGCCCCGACAGTGGGCCGAGCGCTGGGGTGGCTGGATTTTATACGCGGGCTTTGCGGCCATTTTAATCTGGGAAGAGCTATGGCATTTAGAAAACACAGCCTATCTCTCGGCCTGGCTATTGCTGATTATTACCGCCGGGGCCATGGTATGCTCCGCCCTTTTTGAGCGACGGTTTTGGTGTCGCTATTTATGCCCCATCGGCGGCATGAATGGCCTATTTGCCAAACTCTCCATGGTAGAACTCCGGGGCCAGCGCGGGGTGTGTTCGGCAAGTTGTAGCACCTACCAGTGTTATAAGGGCGGTCCCGAAAAAGGCGAAGGGCAGGAGACCCTGGGCTGTCCGGTATATTCCCACCCAGCCCAGCTGGTGGACAATCGCAACTGTGTGCTGTGCATGACCTGCCTCAAGGCCTGTCCCCATCGGTCTGTGGAGCTTAATCTACGGCCACCGGGCATAGAACTGTGGACCACCCATACGCCGGTCGGCCATGAAGTGGCGCTGTTGTTGTTGCTGTGGGGGGCGGTGTTGGTGCATCGGCTGCCAGAAGTGGCCGCAGCCCTGGGAGTTTCAACCATGGTGGCAGGGTTTGGGGGCCATGCGATCGCTACCCTGCTCCTGCTCTTTGCCCCCCTGCCCATGGCATGGCTAGCCCACCGCCTCACCCATGTCATCCAGCCCCGGCTCAAAGCCCGCCCCTTCACCCAAGTGGCCTATGGCTGGCTGCCCATTGTTCTGCTCAGCAGTCTGGCCCATTACATCTCCCTAGGGCTCACCGAAGCGGGCCGCATTATTCCGGTATCCTTAGCCAGTTTTGGCCTCGCTAGCACCGGGCCCATACTGGTGGCCCACCCAGCCGTGATTTCCTTTTTACAGGGCAGCAGCCTAGGGTTGGGGGCCATCTTAAGCATGCTGCTCACCCAGCGCATTGCCCGCCACCCCTGGCTCAAACTCGCTCCCCTCCATGGGGTCACCCTGGGGTTGACCGCCATTTTATATGGCCTCATGGTCTAATGCATGGCCCCATGGTCTAATCTTCGATGGGCTCGGATGAGGGCGTCTAATCCGTCACCACAATGGTGCCAATATTGGCAGCGGCGGTGGGTTCCCCATCCACTCGCCACCAGCCCAGGGCATCCTCCTCACAACCATAGGCCTGGGCATAGCGAAAACGAATGTAGTAGCGCCCCGGTTCCTCGGGGGCCGTTAACTTAAAGGTGCTATCGCCTTCCCCCTGGGTAGAGCCATTATAGATACAGGTTTGAGCTGCATCTTCCCCCGCAATGCCGACAATGATTTGGTTGATCGAGCCACCCCCACATTCAGGACAATCGTAGAGGTAGTTGGTGGTGGCATTCAGGACTTCACCGGGGGCCGCAGTGATGGTGTTGCCCCCACCATTGAGGGTAAACTCACTTAATCTCACCTGGCCATAGGTGGCCTGATTGGCAATGTCAGGGGAATTTTCTGCCAGGGTGCTGGTGTCCGGTCCCTCGGGGGGCGCAGCAAAAGCCGCTAGGTTCTGGACGTCCACCGCCGAAGGAACCTCCACATCAGGGTATAAATCGCTGGCTGCTTCAAACGTATCCACAGCCTGCTGAATATTGCCTTGCTGGGCTAGTTTTCGCCCTTGTAACACTAAAAAGGCGGCGGCACTATCGTTATCCCAGACATTATTCCGACAGGTTTCACTGGCCGTTATGCCCTGGCCATCGGTCCCTAACAGTAGACTCGGGTGGGCAAATAGACGGTTGCAGGCAATGTCTAAGGTGTTGCGAATCTGCTCTTCGTCCGTCGCCGTGGACGAACTTTTTTCTGTTGATTGAGTCGTATTCCAAAACCGGATGGTGGTGTCCCAACTACCCGTGATCAGTTTGTGGGATTCCTGTGGATGCCAAACCACGGCGCTAATGTTCCCTTGGTGGCCGGTAAAGTCTTCGGTCCTGATGGAAGCTCCGGTGAGATTGCGGATTTTTATACTATTTCCCAGTGCGATCGCAACATGCTGACTATCCGCATCAAAAGCCACTTGCCCAACAGAGTCCACAGTCTCCAGAAAAGTCTCCTTAATTTTTCTGGTTTCTAGGCTAATCAACCGCACGGCATTATCATTGCCCGTGGTGGCCAGATATTTACCATCGGCACTCACCGCCAATGTGTTCACCGCCCATTTATGCAATTCGGCAATGGGTTCATCATTCTTGCTAACCGGCGTTCCCAGGAACTTACCCCCGCGCTCCCAAAACTGCACCGTTGAGCCTGAGGCACTCAGCAGGGTGCCATCGGGGAGAAACGCCACTGCATTCACTCGCTTGTTGGCAAGTTTAGGGAACTGATGAATCACCTTGCCTTCTAGATTCCATAATTTCATGCCATCGTATCCACCGCTGACAATCTCTTCCCCATCAGGGCTAAAGGCCACTGAGGTAATTTTGCCTTGATGGCCAGCCAACACATTCAGGGCAGCACCACCGTTGGTCCAATCCCATAGGCGGAGGGTTTGATCGGAACTGGCGGTGACCAAATACCGACCATCGGGGCTAAAGGCAATGGCGTTCACATAATCTGTATGCTCCCGCAGGGGAGCAGCCACCAGGTTGCCCTCTAGATCCCAGAGGCGCACCGTCCCATCTTCACTGCTGCTGGCAAGCACGTTACCATCTGGATGAATTGCGATCGCAGTTACATGCTTCCCATGTCCCTCCAACAGATTAATTTCCATTGGGTTGTTCACCAAATCGCTCAGGGTGAGTTGAGCAGACTGGAGCACCCGCCCCAAACGCTCTTGACTCTCCCC
>CALHGI010000115.1 GCA_938029995.1 uncultured cyanobacterium
ACTCTACGATAATCAAGGTCGATATGAGTCTGCGGAACCGCTCTACCTTGAAGCGTTGGAGATGCGCAAAGAGCTATTGGGCGACAAGCATCCCTCTGTCGCATTAAGCCTGAATAATTTGGCGGCACTCTACTATGCCCAGGAACGCTATGGAGTAGCGGAGCCATTATTGACCCAAGCCCTGGACATTATTGAAGGAATTTTAGGCCCTGACCACCCCACCACCAAAACCATGCGGGGCAATCTGGAAATCCTTAGAAAAAGCCTTTGAGATAGGTGAGGACGCAATCCATATGTTTATTGATAATGAAACGGCAATCAGTAGACGATATTTTGAGTAGCGGAATACTGGCCGGAATCAGTATTGGCGATGACCTCGATACCGCGCAAAAAGCCCTAAACACCCCCATCAAGGCAAAAACATCCGACCCGTCAATGTATGCAAATTTGTATAACGGCGCTCTGGGTTTATCCTTTTCTGAGGATGAAACAATCCCAGGCCCCTCGCACAATAAGTGGTTGGCCAACTGCTAAACGGGGTTGCGGTAGTGGTCGGTTGGGGGCGTTACGCTGCTCCGTAGTCACTACGCACCGTAAAAGAGACGTCATCCCTTTCAAGGAAGACATCCATGCCCGCCAGTGGCAATTTGTCCACAGGAACATCAGCCCTTGGCTGAAAAGAAGCTAAACAGCAACGGAACACCCCTTTTTAGAATTTTGCGCGATCGAGCGTGAAATTCTAAACCGCTTTGCCGACCACCTCCCAACCCATTTCGCAGTAATCCGCACCCTTTATTCCGCAGGGTTGTAGGGCGGCGGAACGCCCTGCCCAGGGGGTTTGGGGAACTCGGAGGGACCCCAAGCAACCGGTTTTAGCTCTCTCCGATCCTATCGCGATTCAGGATGAACGAATTTACAATCCTGACAGGTTTTCTCTGGCGAACACGAAACAACCCCGCCTCTCGGGAGGGGTGCCTGAAAGGTTGGGTGGATTGACCATTAGCGCAAGTGTTCGAAACCCACCCCTTCGCCCCTCCTGGGAGGGGATGATATGTCGGATACCTGCATAGGCTCAGAAAACGCAATTGACTAGTTGCGTATAACGCAGTTAATCAAAAACGTATAATCCTTGAAAAATATAGATTTTAAACGAGCTAAATAATACCCTGGACTAAAAATGGACTAAAAAATTAGCCCTCCTTTCTGAGGCGGTCAGCCCATTGCCACCAGACTATACCCTAGGAATAGCCATAGGCATCCAAAAATATGGTCATGGAATGACCGCCGTTGGCCCAGCGGCTCTGCACCAACCCCCTAATCAAGAATCCGCCGGATTATCCACCCCAGCAATCTTCGTACCCATCGCGGCCTAGGTAATCTCCCCCATACCCCAGGAAAAACTCACAAAGCCGCCGCGCGCGTCATTTAGAACCCGAGCAATCTGCCCCATGGCATATCCCATCAACCGTTGCCATTGACAGTGCCCTTTACCTGTTGGTTTACCCAGCAAAACGGGTACTAAAACAGTAGTTCAAGCTTCATTTATGTGTTTGTCGCCTCTTACCCTGGTCACATCTGGCAGGAGGTAAATTTGCTATTTCCATAGTTTTCCTTACCCACGATGAATCCACCCGCTACCGTTTTCCCTGAAGCAACAGGCTCGGCTGCCCATGGCAAAAAGTCTCCAAATAAAAATGGAGCTAGCTCAATCTCGTCTCCCCAAACCGTGATTCACCCAGAGCTATTTGACCATTTTCTATCGGATGTTTTATCGAAAGGATGCCAGACTACAGATTGGGACTTTGGTGAGGTTTGGATTCCCCATGGAGACACCCTGGTGTGTAGCTCGGTATGCTACGGACAAGATGCCCAAAACGTTCAAATCTTTCGCCAAGAAAGCCTGGGGTTTCAGTTTAAGCAGGGGGAAGGATTACCCGGTCGCGTATGGGTGGCCCAACAGCCAGAATGGCTAGAAGACATTGCCGCCCTGCCCGAGGAAACCTACATTCGGTTTGAAATTGCTAAGCAGGCCAACCTCTGTACGGCCCTGGCCATGCCGGTTACCATGACGGGGGTGGTGCAGGCCGTCCTTGTTTTTTATAGCTGTGCGGCCCGGCCCAAAGATTCCCAGCTGATGGCCATGATGCATGCCATGTTGCATCTAGGCCTCACTTTACAGCAATACCAATCGGCCCAATCCTTAGAAAACAGTGAGCAGAAGTACCACGACCTGATTGCCACTGTTAAGGAGGTTATTTTCCAAATCGATCGCCAGGGCCAGTGGATCATTTTAAACCCTGCCTGGCAATCTATCACTGGCTTTGGTGTGCATCAAAGCCTAGGCCAACCGCTGATTAACTACATTCACCCCGATGACCGCGCCCAAACCGAGGCCATTGTCGCGGCCCTAATGCGGGGCGAAATGACGGGCCATACGGCCACCGTAAAACTGCTGACGAACCATGGTGATTTCCGCCAGGTGGAGCTGCACACCTATCCGATTATTGAAACGGAGGTGATCGGCATTGCCGGGACGATTAACGATATTACGGAACGTCTAGAAGCCGAAATTGCCCTCAACCAACAACTTGAAAAAGAAAAGCTGATTGGCTCTATTTCCCTTCAAATCCGTCAGTCGTTGGTTTTGCAAGAGAGTTTGGATATTACTGTCCTGGAGGTTCGAAAATTTCTGAAAACCGATCGGGTGCTGGTGTACCGATTTGATGACAAGGTGAATTGGGATGGTACCGTTGTTGCGGAATCCGTTAGCTCTGATTTTTCGCCATTGTTGGGTAAGTCGGTCAAGGATCGGTGCTTTGGGATGGAGCAGGCCCAATGTTATTTAGAGGGCCAAACCACCGTTGTTGGTAATATCTATACGGCCGATTTGGACGCTTGCTATACCCAGTTTTTAGCTAAGCTTCAGGTGGTGGCGACGTTGATTGTTCCCATTGTGCGGGGCGGTGACCTATGGGGGCTGCTGGTGGCGCACCATTGCCAATGCCCTAGACCCTGGCAAGAGGATGAGGTGAATTTATTGCTACAGCTGTCGAACCAGGTTGCGATCGCAGTGCACCAGGCCCAGCTATACGAACAAAGCCAGCGGGAAATCACCGAACGCCAAAGCATCGAAAAAACCCTGCGGGAAAGTGAAACCACCATCCGCGCCCTGCACGAAGTCACCGCATCCCGTCAACTAAGCTTCGAAGACTCCATTCAGGCCCTATTGGCCATGGGGCGTCAGCAATTTAACCTGGAAATTGGCACCCTAGCCCAAGTAGACGGCGACAACTACCAAGTTATTGCCGCCCAACTATCGGACGCCATCCTGATTCAAGGAACAATTTATCAACTGAAACAACGATTCTGCGATGATGTCGTCAACCTAAATCGCCCCCTCTACGTCACCAAAGCCGGACAGACTAGCTGGAAGACCCACCCCTGCTATAAAGCCTTTAAATACGAAACCTACATTGGCGTTCCCGTCATTGTTAATGGCGACGTGTACGGCACCCTTAGCTTTGCCAGCCATGACATCGTTGAAAACTTTAAAGCGGTAGACAAAGAACTGCTACGGCTAATGGCCCAATGGATCGGTGGCGCCATCGAACGGGAACAAACCGCCATCGAACTGGCCCAAGCCCGCGATGAAGCCGTAGCCGGCACCCAAGCCAAAGGCGATTTTCTCGCCACCATGAGCCACGAAATCCGCACCCCCATGAATGCGGTCATTGGCATGACCGGCATTCTTCTAGACACCTCCCTATCCGATGACCAGCGCGACTTCGTTGAAACCATCCGCAGCAGTGGCGATGCCCTCCTGACCATCATCAACGATATTTTAGACTTCTCCAAAATCGAATCCGGCAAACTAGAGCTGGAAACAGCCCCTTTCCGACTGCGCAACTGTGTCGAAGAAGCCTTAGATTTACTAGCCCCGAAAGCGGCTGAAAAGTCTTTAGAATTAGCCTATCAGGTGGAACCGAGCCTACCTCGCATCATTGTCGGCGACATTACCCGCCTGCGACAGATTTTAGTCAACCTCCTCGGTAACGCCATTAAATTTACCGAAACCGGTGAAGTGGTGATTGAGATCAAGGATAAAACAAACCATGAGCTAAACCAGGAGAACCGCCACGAACTTCACTTCTCCGTGCGGGATACGGGTATCGGCATTCCACCCGAAAAAATGAACCGCCTCTTTAAAGCCTTTAGCCAGGTAGACTCCTCCGTTACCCGTCAATATGGCGGAACCGGTCTTGGCCTGGTGATTTGCAAACAACTAACCGAGCAAATG
>CALHGI010000116.1 GCA_938029995.1 uncultured cyanobacterium
GGTGCATGAAACCCCCATTGGCTATAAGTACATCGCCGACCGGATGATGGAGACCCAGGTGTTGATTGGTGGGGAAGAATCCGGTGGCATTGGCTATGGGCACCATATTCCCGAGCGGGATGCGCTGCTATCGGCTTTGTATCTATTGGAAGCCGTGGTGAAAAGCGGTAAGGACTTTGGCCAACTCAACCAGGCCCTACGCCAGCAAACCAATTTTGAAGCGGCCTACGATCGGATTGACCTGCCCTTGGCGAACATGGAGGTGCGGGCCAAGCTGCTAGATAGTTTGCAAAATTCCACGCCGGCTGAGGTGGCTGGTAAGACCGTTGACAACGTGTTGTCCATTGATGGTTACAAGTTCAGCTTGGCCGATGGTAGCTGGTTGCTCATTCGCTTTAGCGGCACTGAGCCAGTATTGCGGCTTTATTCTGAAGCGGCCACCATCGAAGAAGTGCATAAGCACTTGAACTGGGCGAAGGACTGGGCTAACTCGGTTGGCTAGCGCCTACCCATGGACGTGGACATAGCTCCTGCTTTGGAGAGATACCCATGGCCAAACCCTAAAAAAGAACCACATCCCAAGGGATGTGGTTCTTTTTTGGCAAATTGCGGGAAAATTTCCGCAATTTTCACCGCACATAGCCCTTGCCATCTATGGCTTTCAGTGATCACATATGGCCTGAATGATGTGCGCCAAGCTATATATAATTTGTTTAGGAGGGCGGTTTCCTCACTCACCGTAATACATGGCTCGTTTTTCGAAAGATGCCTCTGATATTGAGTTAATGGGTAGTTTGAGAGCTGGAAATCAGAAAGCCCTTAGCATTCTCTATGACCGCTACGGTGGTTTGGTCTATACGGTTGCGTTAAGACTGCTGAAGCAGCCGACTGAAGCTGAAGACCTGACGCAAGAAATATTTTTCAATTTCTGGAAGCAGGATAAGTATGATCCTAATCGGGCGGTGTTGAGTACCTATCTTTGTTTGGTTACCCGTTCACGGGCCCTAGATAGACTTGCAAAACGGGCTACTCAACAGCGTTCGTTACAAAAGCTACAGGGTTTGCCGAATCGCTCCATAACCCCCCTGGAGAATGCCACCTTGTCGGAACAACAGGAGACTGTGCAATCTGCGCTTTCTCAGCTCAAAGATCAACAGCGCCAGGTGCTAGAGATGAATTTTTATCAGGGCATTAGCCATGCGGACATTGCTCGCCAGTTGAACATGCCCCTGGGGACTGTGAAAACTCGGGCCCGCCAGGGGCTGGTTGAACTGAGAAAGCGCCTGGGGAATACGATCGAATGAAAATCAACGGCATGTCTAATTCCTTACCTGATGAGACCAGGTTGTTGCTGTCAGGATATGTTCTGGATGATTTAACGTCTGAGGAAATGGAGCAGGTGGAACGTTTGGTGCTGGAAGACCCTGCGGCGTTGAAAGAATTGCAGGCATTGCAGGCTAGCTTTGAGGTGATCCCCCAGGGCCTAACTCAGGTTACTCCGCCAGCCCGTCTCCGGGAACGTATTGGCTCGCCGCCCGGTGAGACTGTTGTACGGCAGCGGGGGGGAATGTGGCGGGTGCTGATGGGACTGGTTGCGATCGCAACCCTGGCCCTAGCCACCGACAACCTACGGCTGCGAAACCAACTAGCCCAACGAATCGAAGCCGACCGAGTGGCCTCTATTTTGCAACAGCCCAACAGTCGTCTGATTGCCCTGCAAGGAAATGAGTCAGAGGCTGCTGGTACACTTCTATTTACCCCTGGCAACTGGAAAGAAGTGATTGTTTCCCTCGGAGACTTACCACCGCTGCCACCAGAAGAGATTTATCGGATGTGGCTGGCTTTGGACAATGGCACAGTGATCTACTGTGGTGAATTTAATACAGAAGACAACGGTTCTGTCTTTGTTCGATTTACCCCGGACGAAGCCCCCCCTAAAGGGGTGAAGGCAACCCAGCTATTGGTCACCATTGATGGTAGTCAAACCGAGCCCGACCCATCGAGAAATCCAGTCATGACAGGCGCTATCTAAGGGGCCAAATGCCCCATCCCTGTATTATTCTAGGAAGGCTTTTGTCCCCACTGTCCCATGGCCGCCGACGTTACATTTACCCCCATTGCCCACATTAAATCCTGCTATCCCGACCGCTTTGGCATTCCTCGGCAGGCTGGATTAGTGCCATCGGCCCATGGGGAGATTGTATTTGAAGCCACCGAGGAGAACAAACTGGCGCTCCGGGGCATCGAAGAATTTTCCCACCTGTGGGTGTTGTTTGTATTCCATGGCCAAACCTATGGCGAGTTTAAGCCCCTGGTGAGGCCGCCTCGATTGGGGGGGAATAAGAGTATTGGGGTGTATGCCACGCGCAGTCCCAACCGCCCCAATGCCATTGGTATGAGTGCGGTGAAATTATTGGGAATAACCGCCGAGAAAGGCACCTTGCGATTGCAGGTGCAGGGGGGAGATTTTTTGGATGGGACCCCGGTGCTAGACGTGAAGCCCTATGTGCCCTACGCTGATGCCCTAAGCGATGCCTCCAGTGCCTGGGCTATCTATCAAGAGCCTGCCCTGCCCGTCCGTTGGAGCCTTGAGGCTGAGGCTGTTTTGTTGGCCAGCAACGACCCAGAGAAACTACGCTGTTTGATTGCTGAAACCTTAGGGCAGGATCCGCGACCAGGCTATGAACGAGGTAAAGATGGAAAGCCGGGGCAACGATGGAACATGAAAATTAGCAGCTACAGCGTTTTTTGGGGGGTGGACAACGGTGTGGCAGAAGTGAGCCAGTTGGAACAAGTGGCGCGATAGTTAAGGGCGTTTCGCCTGTTTGAAAGGTAAGGTAATTTCGAAGGTTGTTCCCTGGCTTAACTGGGACTGACAGTGGATGTTTCCTTGATGGCGTTTAACCGTTTGATGGGTGGTGGATAGCCCCAGCCCCAGCCCCTGGCCAATGGGTTTAGTGGTGAAAAATGGATCAAAAATATGGGGATAATGCTCTGGGGTAATGCCAATTCCATTATCCCTAATATGGATCAGTAGGGTGTCTCCCTGTTGCTGGGTGGCAATGGTTATTTCTGGCGTGGCCAGAGTCTGATCAACTAAAGCCTTTGCATCAATGGCATCAATCGCATTGGTAAGTATTTGGAAGAACGCTTGGTTGAGTAGCTGCGGGTAGCACTCAATTGCATTCAGGGTGGAGCCATAGTTTTTGTCAACCACAATAGCCGATCTTAATGAAGAGGCCTGTAGTCGATGATTAACCATGAGTAGGGTGTGATCCAGGGCCTTGTGGATATCAATGGTTTTCTCTGCAGCTTGGTCTAAATGGGCAAAGTTGCTTAAGCCTTTAATGATGGTTGTTAGGCGTGTTGTTCCGACCTCCATGGAGCGTAGTAGGCGAGGAATATCCTGAAGAATAAAATCTAGATCGAGCGCATCTAGTTGTTCTTGAAGTTGTTGCGGGAGAGTGCAATCGATTTCTTGATAAAGTTTTAACACCTGCCTGAGTTCGTTGGTATATCGCGATAGGGGAGCTAAATTACCTTCGATAAATGTGAGGGGATTATTCATCTCATGGGTAATGCCACCCACCATTTTTCCGAGGCTGAATAGTTTTTCAGACTGGATTAGTTTGCTTTGGGTTGTTTTGAGTTCTAAAAGGGTGGCCCTTAGCTGTTCTTCTGTCAGGCTTTGTTGATATATTTTCTCTTCTAAAACCTCGTTGGTTATTTGTACCCTTTGCAGTGCCTGGTGTAGTTTTAAATGAGTTTTAACACGGGCAATAATTTCAGCTTCCTGAAATGGTTTGGTGACATAGTCTGCTGCCCCTAGTTCAAAAGCTTTGACTTTACTTTCGGTGTCGGCCAACGCCGTCATGAAGATAATGGGAATATTAGCCGTTTCAGGATTGTTTTTTAATCGCTGACAGGTTTCGAATCCATCGATGCCGGGCATCATTACATCCAACAGAATGATGTCTGGCATGGCATAGGTAACTTTTTCTAGGGCACTTTTCCCTGACTTGGCAATGAGCACCTCAAAGTTAGCCGTATCCAGACATTCAGAGATCACGCCTAGATTATGGGGATTGTCATCAACCACTAAAACGATTCCTTGATGCATAGCTTGGTTTGTCATGATGGTTACTATGCTAGCCCAATGAATCTTTCAGGAACAGA
>CALHGI010000117.1 GCA_938029995.1 uncultured cyanobacterium
ATGGGTCATGCTGAACGATTACTGCAGCGAAAAATCTTTTCCTTCAGTAGAACTGAATTGGAAACACACAACCAACCGCCATCACCATAACAACAAGACTGTTGAAACCTCAACCGAAAAAGTCTTTCTTTAGATTCTCTACTAAATCTAAAGGGGGTATACATGCCATTTGCATGCCCATATACATGTCATATACATGGGTATCTACATGGAATTTACATGCCTATATACATGGGTATCTACATGCTCATATACATGGAATTTACATGCTCATATACATGGAATTTACATGCCTATATACATGGAATTTACATGCCATATACATGCCTATATACAGCCCATATACACCCAGAATATACACCCGCAATATACGCCCACACAGAGGCCAAAATATTGACATTTGTAAACTCTCTTTCTTACGGACATTGTTATGCTCTCCATTGCCTCCGTCTCAGCCCATCACGCCTCGCACTATTACAGCCAGGACAACATTTGTGCGGACCCTGAAACAGGCCCCAGAAATCAGTGGCAGGGCAAAGCCACCGACATCCTTCAACTACGTGGCCCCGTCGAAACAACCACATTCAACACCCTGTTAAACGGACACACCCCTGGCCACCAACCGCTGCATAAGACCTTCAAGATTGGGCAGTCACCCGGCATCGATTTAACCTTCAGCGCACCCAAATCCCTCAGCTTAGCCACACTTTGGGGAGGCATTGGATCACTCCAACAGGCCCACCAGCAAGCGGTAACAGCCGCCTTATCCCTGATCGAAGCCCATTCGGGCACTCGGCTTTGGCATGGTCGTCATACCCACCGAGATCGGTTTACCCATACCGGCAATCTCCTGATTGCCCAGTTTGGTCACACCACCAGTCGTGCCCAGGATCCTCAGCTCCACACCCACAATGTCGTTCTCAACACCACCCATACCGGCCATGACTGGCGTGCCCTCGATACCCGCCGGTTGTTTAAGCACCGCACACTGTGGCAAACGGTCTACCACCAGGACCTTGCCATTCATGTTCAACGATTAGGCTATCGGGTCACCCGGCACCAGGGACATTTAGAGCTCTCGGGCTATACCCCAGACCAGCTGGAATATTGGTCTAAACGACGGCAGCAGATTCTTCAGGCGGTCGGTCACCAGGCCTCCCGCCATCAAAAACAAATTGCCTGTCTGCGCACCCGACCCAAAAAACAAGGCGAACGGTCTCTCGCCTCACTGCGTCAACAGTGGACCAACGAAAACCAACACATGGGATTTAATATCCAACATCCAGTCCCTGGCCGCCCCCAGGTACCAGACGTCGCCCAACGATTAGTGGCCGCTAAAGCTGCCTTAGAACAGCTCACGGACTCCCTGGGCCTGACAGACACCCTGAATACCCTCACCCTGGTGAACCAGGTCTTCGGTGATGACGGTTGGGGTAATCCTCACCGCCCCTTTGGCTACCGCGACCTGGCCCAGGCGATTACTGAGGCCACAGACGAGGGACACCTCTATGAAACCAACGGTCAACTGTGCCGCACGGCCCCCATAGCGATGGGCACAGCCCAAACATCGATCCAGACCCAGGAGACTCCCTACCCTGAGGTAGATGCCCCTGGCGCATTTGCCCAGGCCATTGCCCAAAATAAACACGCCCTCCTGGTGGCACCGGTTGAATTCCACCCCACGCTGACCCAAGCTGTCCGCCAGCGACTCCAACAATTGGGCACCCTGAACACTCCCCAGACCGCACGCCAACGCACCCCGAAGGGCATCACTGACGTGGTGGTGTATGGAGGAGATCGGCTATGGATGCCGGGGCGAGCAGGACCGGTCATGGTCCAGGTAGAATCGACCGAAACCCCCGGACGGGTTCACCTGAGGCATCGCAATGGCAAGGTCACGTCCTGGGACCTCAGCCAGCCCAAAGCCTTTGATTTTGCCTGGGTGCAGACACCCCATCGACTACCCAAACAGCGCATCGATGAGATTCATTTGGTGGGCACCATCCAAGATCTCCAACGACAGAAACTTAGCCAAAAGAGTCGCACTCCCATCACGGTCTATCGACCGGCACCAGAGCGCGGTCGTTCTCTTCAACAGGAACACACTCACTTCACAGCTCCAAGTCAGGATCCGAGTCCGGAGATGGAGCCGTAATCATCGCCAGCCGTTGCGTTAACGACCGCCGTTCTAATTCCGTGATGTCGCAACAGAGCACCTGTTGCCCCGCTTGGTCATACACCGTTGTTCCATCGGCCCGCATTAGCACAATGCGTTCACCCGTCACCGTCAGCGTTAAGGGAACAGCGGGGTCCGATGGCCAATTCTCTAAATTAACAAGGACCTGATTCATCAGCTGCTGAACAGCTGTAATTGTCTTCACTGGAGTGAGCTGCGATAACAGATAGGCGTCATCCGCTTGGGTCAGGCGATTATGCATTAATATTTCACCAGCCTGGCGATACAACAGCTCACCCTCCAGGGTGGTTAAGGTGATGCTTTTTCCAGGGAGATACTCCAGGACATAGCGGGGCGGTTCAGAGGTGGGTAAATGCGGCCACGCGCTTACCAGGTGCTGCATAAGCTCCCTGGCTTGGTTGTCCGGTATCGCTTTTGTTGGGTAGAGACGGTCGTCGGCATGGGCATGAAAGGCCCGAATGCTGGTAATTTCTAATCCTTGCTGCCGAGCTGCAGCTACATCGGCCTCACTCAAATCAAAATGGGCTGGGGAGTCCACAATGGGAATCCCTTGAATCCCTTTGATTCGGTCGTCTGGCGAGGAGTGGGCGGATGTCATTTAGGATTAATCTCGGTGATTGTCATCCACTGCTGTGTAGGCCTTTAAGCCCTTCATTAACAGGTGAATCAACATTTGGTCAGGTTGACGATGGCTGGTTTGGGCCAACTGATGAATCTGGTCCATGGGCAGTGATTCAAAGTATTCAAACATCAACCCCAGATTTTCTGCCGGATGATTAGAGAATACGGAGGGCTGGGCTAAAAACCGATCTAAAGCATCATTCACGAGCGTCGTCACCGACTGGTCCGATTGGGCGGCTTGTTCTTTTAGCTGGTCCATCAAACCCGGATCTCGTAAATCAATCTGTAGGCGTAGCCTATCGGTCATTCTAGAACGCCTATCACCGTCAGTTGTGAGGGGGCTTACGTTATGAGTCATGAGAATATTCCTTATCGTTTTAGTACATAAAGACACCCTGGACTCAACTCATCATTCACTTACAACAAAGAAAATTGTTATAAGCAATTCATCTAGTGTGATGCCATTGTTAGCCGAGTCGATTGAGCCAGAGTCATCTACAACGCTATGTACACGTCAAATAGGGGAACTTCACATGGTTTTTATAGTAGCCGCTTTTTAATCAAATTGTGTTCGCAGTTCCATCATGAATTTTCTTAAATTTTTGAATGGAGGCATCATGTCTCCAAAAATACCGAAAATGGAGAGTCCTTGTCTCCAAAAATGCGAAAAATGGAGACATGATGTCTCCAAAAACACCCAATTTGGTGGGAGGTTGTCTCCATTTTTGTTCTAACTTCACTACTTTTTGATTCAAAATTCTAGCTTCCATACAATGTATAAAGAGATTGCAAGGGCGCTTTATAAAAGAGAGTCGAAAAAGAGCCGTTTACAGCCATGAGACTTTTTTCTAGGATGGGGCTGATTCATTTCAGGAAAACTCTCTTATGGCTTTCAATCATGTTGAATTACGTCCTACAACGCTCAAGATGTCTGGACGATTTTTTCGGATGCCGTCCGTGCCGGTTCTTATCGGTGTGGCTACGGTCTCACTACTGTTAGATGCTTCGTTTAAAGGCATCCTATTCAGTACACTTTTAGTGGCCTGCGCCATCGGGATGATGGGGGCCACATCGCTCAAGCTCACGTTAAATGGTCTAGCTCGCTGGAGCCGAAAGACCCGTCTCAGGCGTTTAGCACTGACGTCACTGCCTTCGTTGGTGCTGTTAGTGGCCTACATCTTGACCGACTTGACCCTGGCTCCGGCCCAGGCTCAGTTTTTACAAAATGCAGAAAACTTTGTTACCACTCTTTTTGCGGGTAGCAATGTACCTGCAACGCTGGTCCCTCTTATTTTTGGCGTGCTGCGGGCTATCTTTGTTATCTACATTGCTATCGCTGTCATTCGCGTCCTCGTCGCAGCTCGGAACGACGACGACTGGGTGCGAGCCGTTGCTTAGAAACTGATCGCATGATGCGATTCAGAGGATTAAGCGCAAGGTAATTGTTATTGCCTTGACAACTGAATGGCCATGTAGGTGAAAGTCCTACCCTGCAGGTGCAGCAGTGAAAGCACTTCCCCCACCTGGGCGACTGGCTATCAATCGGGTGAAGCGGGGATGAACGGCAGACTTCCGAGAACCGTACTCGGCAACCTGTCTAGCAAGAATCTATGGGTAGCGAAAGCGAAGATGTGGTTAACCATCGTTACGTCTAGTGGGCTACGACGGTTATTAGCCCAAGCCAAAATGGCAAGGATAGGAGCTGGCGATTCCAGTCTCGACCAGCATGCACTTCTCTTAAACCCGGTGGAGTAGCATCACCCTAAGG
>CALHGI010000118.1 GCA_938029995.1 uncultured cyanobacterium
GCACCCATTTACTAGACCTGATCAACGATATTCTCGATGTTGCCAAAATTGAAGCAGGACAATTCGAACTCGATTTAAAGGCCACCAATATTGCGAGTTTGTGTAAAGCGAGTCTTGCGTTTGTAAAACAACAAGCCATCAAAAAACGAATTTCTCTCACCACGACGACTCTACCTCAGTCCATCACCCTGCGTATCGATGAGCGACGCATTCTGCAGAGCTTGGTGAACCTGCTCAATAATGCAGTTAAATTTACCCCTGAAGAGGGTTCTGTTGCTCTAGGCATTAGCCATCACCGACAGGAGGAAACTGAGACAGCCGTAGATGCCCAAGCAACCTTTGACGATGTTCAGAATCCAAATAAATGGGCATGGAACTCTGGTCCCTTAACGGCTAGAAACTATATCCAACTAAGCGTGACGGATACTGGCATTGGCATTGCACCAGACCACATTACTAAACTCTTCAAACCCTTTTCCCAAATCGACAGCACCCTGAATCGAAAATATATGGGAACAGGATTAGGCTTAGTTTTAGTCAAACAAATGGCGGAGCTGCACGGGGGAACCGTTAGTGTCACTAGCGAAGTCGGCTTGGGCAGCTGTTTTAGTATCAACCTACCCTTTGCGTCTAATTTGTCTCTAACGGAACCTGACCCATCGTCTGCTGAGATGAGCTCGCCCAGTTTACCGGCTCCACCAGAAGCGTCCCCCCTCATTCTCTTAGCGGAAGACAACGAAGATACTATTAGCTTGATGGTATCCTACTTAGAGTCCGTCGGCTATCGGCTGCTGGTGGCTAAGAATGGTTTAGACGCGATTGATTTGGCCCAAACTCACTATCCAGATTTAATTTTGATGGATATCCAAATGCCGGAGTTAGATGGCATTGAATCCATGCAGCGGCTTCGCCAATCGCCCCAGCTCCAACAGGTGCCTATTATTGCCCTAACCGCTCTGGCCATGGCAGGCGATAAAGAGCGTTGCCTGGAGGCTGGGGCTAATTTGTATCTGAGTAAACCCGTCAAACTTAAACAGTTAGTTCGGTCTATTCAGACGTTATTGGTTCAAGGGGGCATGGCATGACAATACCGACTATTTTGGTGGTGGACGATGAGCCTAATAACTTTGATGTGATTGAGGCCCTGCTGGCGGGCTACGATTACCAGCTGCATTATGTGGACGGCGGCGTGGAGGCCTTGGATTCTCTCCCCTCCGTGCAACCCGATCTGATTCTGTTGGATATTGCCATGCCCGATATGGATGGCTTGGCGGTTTGCCAAAAGATAAAAGCCATGGCCCCGTGGCAATCGATCCCGATTATTATGGTGACGGCGATGACGGGCAAGCTGGTGCTAGCCAAGTGCTTAGAGGCGGGAGCTGATGATTTTATTAGTAAACCCGTCAGTGGTTTAGAACTTAGGGCACGTGTGCGTTCCATGCTGCGCATTCGCCAACAACATCAGCAATTATTGACCTTCAATGCTCACCTGGAAGCCATCGTACAGGAACGAACCGAGCAGTTACAAACCATGATTGCCCAGGATGGTCTGACCAATCTACCCAGTCGTACCCGTCTCCTGGAACAATTAGCTGAATGTTTGGCTACGGAAGACTCAACCTTAGGGGTTGTTATTCTCGACTGTGATCAGTTTAATTTGGTGAATGCTTCGTTTGGTTACGGGTTTGGGGATAAACTCCTGGTTGCGATCGCACAGCGATTATTGCAAAAGACGGGGCCCGGCGATATCCTAGCCCGTCTTGGCGAAGATGAGTTTTGCTGGGTTGTCAATTCAGTGTCTGGTGCCGCTGCAACTGATTCTGTTATCCAAACAATTCGTGACAGTTTTCAAAAGCCTTTTCTGGTGGAAGGGTGTGAAATCTATATCACCGTCAGTATTGGGATTGCCTTTAGCCAAGAGCCCTATCAAGCCCCAGAGCAGCTTCTCCAGGCTGCCGATACCGCAATGTATCAAGCCAAGCTTAAGGGGAAGGGCAATGTGCAGCGATTCTCTCCCCAGATGCCGGTTCAAATTCATCGTCGCTTAACCCTAGAAGCAGACCTGCAGCGGGCCTTAAAAAATGACGAATTTATCGTGTTTTATCAACCCATTGTTCACCTTAAGTCTTTAAAGACGGTTGGCGCTGAAGCGTTAATTCGTTGGCAACATCCTGAGCAAGGCATTATCCCCCCCGACGCGTTTATTCCTGCCATCGAAACCTCGGGGTTAATTGAACCCGTGGGCATTTTAATCTTTCAAAAAGCCTGCCAACAGCTGCAACTTTGGCATCAGCAAGGATGGCCAGAGTTAACCATGAGTATTAATATCTCCCCCCGGCAGTTTAACTCTCCCCACCTCTTGCATGAGATTGATCGGGTATTGACCGAAACCCAGGTTAACCCTGCCTGCCTAAAACTCGAAATTACTGAAAATGCTGTTATAGACAACATTGAGAATGCAATTTCCTTGACCCAAGAGTTGCAATCTCGACAGATTCAAGTGAGTATTGACGACTTTGGTAAGGGCTATTCATCATTGGAATATTTAAATTGCTTTGCCGTCAATAATCTTAAAATTGATCGGTCCTTTATCCACGAATTCACATCGGAGGATCACCATTACCCTATTGTGAACACAATTGTAGCGCTGGCCCA
>CALHGI010000119.1 GCA_938029995.1 uncultured cyanobacterium
GGTAGATACTTTAGCTGCTCAAGAGTATCGATGATGGGGAATTAATACAAGCGTTATTGGCTGTATGACTCCCTGGGCAATGAAGTCGTCGCTGGTGTGATGTCAACGCTGAAATTCGGATTGAGTCTCGATCCGAGGTGGAGGCTAGAGAGTGATGCCATTCCACCATTTGACGAGTCTGGGTCCAAATCTTAGGCTTGCCATATCCCTAGGGAACTGAACTGTTGGTTTAGCCGATAACATCTTCTTTTGCCGTTGCTGATTTAGAGGATGAATCGATCTGTAAACCTGGCTAATAACCGGATTGAGACTCGTAAAATCATCCCGAGGATCAGCAACGCCCTTCTTTTTAATATAGTTCATACGAACTAATTAAAATCCTGATTATCTGCCTACTAATTTTGCGGGGGTGGGACGGGCTTTTTGGGTGGTGCCGTATAAACGGTAGGTATTGGCTCGACGGGTATCGAGGTCGTCTTCTGCTAGCCGTTCCACATAGTTGACTTTGACTTCTTCTAGGAAATCATTGATCAATACTTGTAACTCCTGGAGGGTATTGCCTGCTTGCAATTCATGGCGGAAATGTTCGCCAAAGCTCTCTACTAATTTGCCCATGAGATCCGAACCCGTATCGTCGGCTAGGGCTTGCTTGAGGCTGCTGTAGAGGTTTTTGGAAACCTCCGCTGAGATTTGTTGGGTCAATTGCCCTGAGATGTTGGTGAAGCCTGGTAATAGGCTTAACCCTTTATAGGCTGGGGCCTGGGATACTGCCCCTGTGACGGTGTGGCTGAGGACAGCATCGATGTCTGGTTTGATTTCTGGCAAAACTTTGTTGACTACAATGTCGGTAATACGTTTGGTAATGGTTTGTACCTCGTCCACATCATTGAGGTCGATGTAGTTTTCTTGGCCGGAGGTGAGTTCGAACACCCAACGGCTGATTTGCCCGGCTTTGATCATGTTTTGGGTTTGATCAATCATGCGGAGAAATACGACTTCGGTGAGTTCTACAGCAAACTGGCTGATTAAAATGCGGTTGATGCGGCCTTGGATGGGGTCTAGGTGAGAGAGCTGGGCCTGGTTAGAGCGAATCACCACGGGCACGATGCGTAGCCAGCGCCAAAAGGGTAAAAACAGGGGCACGTCATAAATGCGCCACAGCATGGCATCAAACCAGGTTGTGTTGTCGTGTCGACGGCTGAGTAAATAGGTGCGGGCGAGAAACTCGAAACCAAAGAGGGCAATAAATGGCAAATCGATCAGCCAAAAGCGGTCGGTGGGTAGGCCGTTAAAGCCGATGCTGCGCCAGTAGTTGGTTGCAATGCGGGGTCGGATTTGGGCATCGAAAAAGTCGAGTTCTTGAGACCAGCTCTGCTGGAGATGGGCCTGGCTCCAGAAGGTGCGGAATGCTTCTTTGGAAGAGTTTTCCTGGGCGGTGCGATCGCGCATTTCTTTTTTTATCCGCTCCAGGGTGCCGGACTTATTGGCCACGGCAAATGGATTTTCGTCAATTAAGTTTTCGCTGCTGGATTGCAGGTTGGCTAGCTGTTGTTTGGCGGCCCGTGAGTCTAGACCGTCGGTTTCGAGCGTGTCTTTGAGGGCATCGACTTCTGCTAAGTAGGCTGCGGTGACACGGTGCTCTTCAATGCCCTTGAAGGTTTGGCCGTACCAGGTAGTGGGGGCAGGCAGGGTTTTGAAGTAGATGTCGCGGAAACGGATGTAGCTGAGGTCGAAGGCAACGAGTAGGAGGTTGGCGGTTGCGATCGCAACCATCAATCGTTCAAACCACAGCTGAAAGGTACGACGGCGCGCAGATCGGGAAAAAGCCATAGTGGGGGCAACACAGCATAGGTTTATTTAGCCTAGCGGTCTACCGCAGCAAGCATGTAGAACCCACGATAGACTTAAACAAGTCACGAAATATTACTTAATAAAGGCCTTTAATCTACCCATGACCATCGCAGCTACCACCGCCCTCGGCAATACTTGGATTTGGCGTGACTACTCTGTCTACTATGTTCGGGCCGGTGAGCTGCGCACCGATCGGCCACCGCTGCTGCTGGTCCATGGATTTGGTGCATCCACCGACCATTGGCTTAAGAATATTGCTGAGCTGCAGAATGACTTTGAGGTATGGGCCATTGACCTGATCGGTTTTGGCCGGTCATCGAAGCCTGCCGGTGGTTACAGTTCTGATCTATGGCGCGATCAGCTCAGTGACTTTATTGAACATATCATTGGTCGTCCGGCGGTGATTGCGGGTAATTCTATTGGTGGCTATAGCTGTCTATTTACGGCGGCGACGCGGCCCCAGTGGGTTAAGGGTGCGGTGCTGCTGAATGGCGTAGGGTCATTTAAAGATCAGATACCAACGCAAGAGCCTAGTCCGTTTAAAAAGTCCATGGGTGAGCTGATTAAGAACATTATTCTCAGTCCAGTGCCCAGTTGGTTTGTTTTCCAGTTTGTGAAAAAGAAGTCCTATATTCGCAAGACACTGAAGCAGGTGTACGTAAACAAAGAGGCTGTGACTGAGGAGCTGGTGGAGAATATTTTTCGTCCGGCCACTGAGCCCGAGGCTCCCGCTGCCTTTGCTGCCTTATTTAAAGCGCCGAGGGGTGAGCGGGTGGATGTTTTGTTGGCGCAGTTGGAGCGGCCTTTGTTGTTGTTGTGGGGTACCAAGGACCCTTGGATGAACTGTGAAGAGCGCAGTGATTTATTTCGTAAGTATTACGGTGAGATTGAGGAGCATTTTTTGGAGGCGGGGCATTGTCCCCACGATGATCGGCCTGAGTTGGTGAATCCTTTGATCAGGGATTGGGTTTATGCCACTGTGATGGCGTAAAAAATATGAAGGTTTTTTAGGTGGGGAGGCAAAGTCGGCTGCGTGGGGCTCCTCCGAGTTCCCCACACCCCTATGGCTAGGCGCGGGCCGCCGCCCTAGAACCCACGGAAAAATATGGGATGATTGGCAAATTGCGAGAAAAAAGCTGTTGGCGAGGTGGTTTAGAATTTTGCGCGCTGCGACAAAATTCTAAACGTAGAGGTTATCTCTCTGCCGTTAGAAGATTTAGAGACCAGTAGTGTCTTTTGGGGCAAGCATATTCTGCATGGGTTTCGTATGCCCCTTATTCTTTTACGGTGCGTAGCGAATGCGAAGCAGCGTAATCCCCCTGCCGTAACTCCTACCTTGCCGATACTATCGCTCCTAATTGGCACCCTACTGTCGGGGGGTGTGGGGGAGTTAGGCCCCCACGAACAGGAGGGGTTCGGGGAGGAAAGCCCTGAGCAACCCATCTCACTATTAGCCAATTCCTCACAATGACAACAATCGCAGGCAACTAGAGTTTAGTGCCACAATTAGAACAGAATTTGTGGCTAGCCTTATTGTCTGCCCCACAGCTGCTGCAATGAATCACTTCCACCGGACGCTTGGTGGCAGGTTCAGGTAAACCGATCATCTGGGAGTTGTTATTCCCCGGCGGCACCATGGGATAACAGTTCTCATCCCGACGAACCCATACATCCAACAACACCGGGCCATCATGGGCCAACATATCAGCGATGGCTTGGTTTAACTGATCCGGCGCCTTCACGACAATGCCCTTCACCCCAAAGGCCTCTGCCAACTTCTCAAAGTCGGGCATGCCCACTTCCATATTAGAAGACGCATAGCGCTCACCGTAGAAGCCCTGCTGCCACTGGCGGACCATGCCTTGCCAGCCATTGTTAACAATGACCGTTTTCACTTTAATGTTGTACTGGGCCAGTGTGGCCAACTCCTGCAAATTCATTTGGAAACTGGCGTCACCACTAATGCAAACAACCTGATTGTCACCCACGCCCATTTGCACACCCAAGGCCGCAGGCATGCCGTAGCCCATGGTGCCTAGGCCCGCACTGGAAATCCATTTGCGGGGACCGTTTTGCAGAAACTGCGCTGCCCACATCTGATGCTGGCCTACATCGGTGGTGTAGAACGCGTTGGGGGC
>CALHGI010000120.1 GCA_938029995.1 uncultured cyanobacterium
CCTCTATGACGCCGTGCAAAAGGGCACCATCGCCGGGGCGGCCCTGGATGTTTACGAAGATGAACCCCTAGGGGAAAGCACCCTGCGGGAACTGGGTAAATCCGTGGTGCTCACCCCCCACCTGGGGGCCTCCACCACCGAAGCTCAAATTAACGTCGCCGTTGATGTGGCTGAGCAAATTCGGGATGTTTTACTCGGGCTCCCTGCCCGTTCCGCCGTTAACATTCCCGGCCTCCGCCCCGACGTACTAGAGAAGCTTCGCCCCTACCTACAACTGGCTGAAACCCTGGGCAACCTGGCCGGTCAGCTAGCAGGAGGCCGGGTGGAACAGGTGCAGATTCGGCTGCAGGGTGAACTGGCCGATCAGGACAGTAAGCCCATTGTGATTGCCACCCTCAAGGGCCTATTAACCAACGCACTGCGGGAGCGGGTGAACTACGTTAACGCGTCCATTGAGGCCAAGGAACGCGGCATTAAGGTGATTGAAACCCGCGATGCCAGCGTCAAGGATTTCACCGGCTCGCTCTATGTTTCAGCCCAGGGTTCCCTAGGGGAGCATTCGGTGACGGGCACCATCCTAGGCGGCTCCGAGGTGCGGATCACCGATGTGAACCAGTTCCCCATCAACGTGCCCCCCACCAAATACATGCTGTTTACCCTGCACCGTGACATGCCAGGGATCATTGGTAAAATTGGCTCCCTCTTGGGTAGCTTCAATGTGAACATTGCCAGTATGCAGGTGGGTCGTCAGATCGTCCGGGGTGATGCCGTTATGGTGTTGAGCATCGACGATCCATTACCCGATGGCATTCTCGAAGAAATCACAAAAGTGGCGGGTATCCGCGATGCGTACACCGTTGCCCTATAAGATGGTGTAACGGTAATTTTGGCTGGAACGGTTGCCATGGATGTCATAGGTTCTAGCAACCGTTCTAGCAAATTTCAATATTCCTAAATAAACCCTTGTCAAACACCTGGTGGGAAATACAAGTTACCTGTTCTCCCCTGTTGGAGGATACGGTCTTTTGGCGGTTTGAAAATTGGGATGGTCGCGGCACCGTCAGTGAGTCCTGGGGTCTGCAACGCCAGATCAAAGCCTATTTTCCCCAGCAGCGGTTTTGCAATGTGGATCTGGCGGCCTTAGCCCTCCGTTTTCAACAGGATGCCCTCTGTCTGGGGCTGGGTGACCCGCCCCAGGTTGATTGGCAACTGATTGAGGATGAAGACTGGGGCAAAAGTTGGAAAAAGTATTGGCAGCCCCAGCCCGTGGGGGATCGGCTATTAATTAACCCGGCTTGGATGGACCCACCGGCCGATTTGTCTCGGTTAGTCCTCCGGTTGGACCCCGGTACGGCCTTTGGCACCGGCACCCACCCCACCACCCAGCTGTGTCTGGAGTCATTGGAAATGCGCCTGGGGGAGGATCAATCGTCAGACCCGCCCACCCTGGCGGACATTGGCTGCGGGTCAGGTATTTTGTCCATTGGGGCCGTGCTGCTGGGGGCCCGCCATGTGTATGCGCTGGACACTGACCCCTTGGCGGTCAAGGCCACGGGGGAAAATCGCGCCCTCAATGACATCGATCCCGAGCGGATTCATGTGGCCCTGGGCAGCATCGATAGCCTTGAGGTGAGTGAGCCGGTGGATGGCATTGTCTGTAACATCCTGGCGGAAATCATTGTCGAATTAATTCCCTACTTTAATGGCATTGCTAAGGCCTCCACCTGGGGAATTTTGAGCGGTGTGCTGTTGGATCAGTCGAAGTGGGTGGCCGATACCCTGGAGGCCCATGGGTGGACGGTGGCCACCCTCTGGCGACGGGGGGACTGGTGCTGCCTCAATATTCGCCGCCCGTAGGGTAGGGCTCCCCTGCCCATTTTCGTTCGCTAGGGCCGTTCACTGGGGCCATTTACTATGGATAGCTGGTTATACATCTTAAAAATTGCGATCGCATCCGCCCTGATCAGCGCCCTGATCAAATGGGTAGGCCCCTCCCTGGCCCTACCCGAAACCGCCGCCCTAGGAATGGTTTTACTGCCCACCATCCTCCTCGGCACCTGGCTAGTGGTCCGTTGGAAATAAGCCGCTGGCACTAAGCCATTGGCCCTAAATTGTTTGAGCCGGTTTTAACTAACCCCCATGGCCACCACCCGCACCATTGCAGACATCAACCAAAAAATCCAAGCGGGCCGCGCCACCGTATGGACCCTGGAAGAAACCAAGGCCCAGGTGGCCGCCCTCGGCCTCAAGGACGCCGCTGCCGCCGTTGATGTGGTCACCACCGGCACCTTTGAGCCCATGGAATCCTCAGGCGCTGTGATCAATGTGGGCCCCACCGATCCCCCCATTAATATCCGCGAATGCTACCTGGATGGAGTCATGGCCTATGCCGGATTCGGCGCGGTGGATCTCTATCTGGGCGCCAGTCAGGCCGCCGCCGGCAACCGCTGGGGAGACACCTCAGACAGCGAGGGCGCCAGTGAGCGGGGCGGCGGCCACGTCATTGCCCAGCTCATTGCCGGTAAGTCCGTCCACCTCAGGGCCTTGGGCCAGGTTAGCGACTGCTATCCCAGAGCCACCCTAGACATCTCCATTACCCGAGATACCATCAACCAGTTTTACCTGTTTAACCCCCGCAATCTCTACCAAAATTTTATTGTGGGTGTGAACAGCAGCGACCGACCGCTACTCACCTACCTAGGCCCCCTACAGCCCTTTCTCGGCAATGCTGTCTATGCCAATGCCGGGGCCCTGTCCCCCATGCTCAACGATCCCCACCTGCGCACCATCGGCATTGGCAGCCGCCTGTTGGTGGGGGGGGCACCGGGCTACATTGCCTGGGAGGGCACCCAGCATTTTCCCCTGCAAAAACGGCTGCCCAACGGCACCCCCATCGGCCCCTCCGCCACCGTCGCCCTCATTGCTGACGCCAAACAAATGCAGCCCGAATGGGTGCGGGGTTGCTACTTTAGCGGCTATGGCCCCTCCCTAATGCTCGGGGTGGGGGTGCCCATTCCAATTTTGGACGAAGCGGTGCTCCAGGGCTGTGCCATTAGCGATCAGGACATCATTGCCCCGGTAATTGACTTTTCCATTCCCCGCCGGGTACGCCCCAGCTTTGGCCTGGTCAGCTACCAACAGCTCAAATCAGGCCGCCTCACCATCAACGGCAACCGAGTTAGGACGGCCCCACTGTCCAGCCTTTACCTGGGGCAAAAAGTGGCCGCCACCCTCAAGGACTTAATTCTCAGGGGAGATTTCGAACTCAGTGAACCCGTGGCTCCCCTACCGAAGCAAACGGCGTTTTTACCCCAAAACAACTGAGCCCTGGGCGAAGCTCCAGGGCAGTCGATATAGCTTAGGGACCATAAGCCCCAGGGACCATAAGCCCCAGGGACCGTAAAGCCTATTCCTGCTCCTGGGAGGAACTGTCAGCCGTGGCAGCCGTGGCGGTACTGGTGGTAGCGCCTTCAGCCACGGTCACCGCAGGGGACTTGTCCCCATCACTGTCCTTGGCCAAATTGAGCTTGGGACGAGGAGCCCCCGAACGCTTGGCCGGTCGTCGCTTAGCGCCAAAGCTATTGCCAGGCGGTCGCCGTGAAGATTGCTGCTGAGATCGTTTTTTCGGTGGGACAGCCGCCACATAGCTGCCTTCATTTAGCACAAACTGGTTGCCTTCACGGTGCACATGCATATCCCAGAAGTAACCAATGGTTTTAACGCCAATACTGCCGTTAATCACCAGCTTAAAGGGACGCTTAGGCTGCTTACCCGTGCGC
The DNA here is from genome assembly GCA_938029995.1 of uncultured cyanobacterium. Classification (GTDB taxonomy): domain Bacteria; phylum Cyanobacteriota; class Cyanobacteriia; order Phormidesmidales; family Phormidesmidaceae; genus Leptothoe. Next base: position 3,780 of record CALHGI010000120.1, read on the forward strand.
ATTTTCTGGACGATGCTCACGGTAATTTCCTGCTTCCGTTCATCGAATTTGATCACTTCACCTCGAATGGAAAAGTAATCGGGTTGAATGGCATCATCAGGGGCCTCCACCGGCTCCTCTTCGTCTTCCCCTAGGGTTTCAGGCTCCCAAACCCCGACAATTTGGACCGCAATGCCAATGTCATCTTGGAAAATAGTCCGGGGGTAAACCACCCACAAATGGTCCTTTTCCAAATCTAAATGCTTCTTAACCAAACTGGTGGTTCGCCCCAACAGGACGGCACAGGTGGTGGTGCCATCGTGGTTAATGATATTGCCCCGGTTAAAGGTCTCTTCAGAGGGTTCGTAGCGTCCCTTCAGCAGGCCAATGGCCCGATACTGCATCGGTTCACTCGGGGGTGAAATGGGCTGCAGTCTGGGTTGGGGTTCCGCCGGTTCTTCGTCCACCGCCGCACTTTCTTCAGGGGCGTCCTCGGCCGTCGCCGCCGCAACGGGAGCCGGTTCAGCGGCCACCTCGGCCACAGCAGGCTCTTCCACCACCACTGCAGCGGGGGGTTCCACGGGCTCCTCAACGGGCTCAGGTTTAGCCGGTCGTCTAGGCGGCTGTTTGAGAGCAGGGCGATCAGAGTCAGCAGCTACGCTAGCACCCGACTCAGTAGCTGCGCTGTCGGATACAGGGTTGGGCATATCAGGGGGGCGACTGTCTGCAGAACTCATTAATCTCAGAACCTCCTCAATCAGGAAAATCGGCTTACTTAACAGGCTGAACGGTTGTTCAAATTTAGCTATGGATTAGCTATGGAGTTGTCTATGGGTTTGAATATCTGGCCTAGCTATTTGCACTTAAATTATTTGCACTTAATTTTGGACTTATTACTTATATCTGGTCTGCACTTATGTAGAAATCATAAAAGTGACATAGTTTTCATAAACCCTATCCGTATCAAACCCTGTCCATGGCCAAAACTGTAGTGGTTACAGTGGGGAATTTTCAGGCTTCAACTTGGTTAGGATTGAAAGCTATTTGGTTGAACGTAGCAGTTTTTAGATTAATAAACCAAGCCTAGCTTGAAAAACAGTTCAAGATAGACCCAATTATTTAGTCCAGTTGCTGCTTTACGTTACCATTCATAGATTTTGGCAGATGTCAGCTCAGTTTAAAGAGAATGTCTTTAAATTCAAATCTCTTGCCCTTCCCCTAATGGATAGGTTTACCCTACGCCACCGGGCAATGGGCCAATTTAATCAGCCAATAGACCGTTGCGAATAGAGGGGACGAACCGATCTAGGAATGGTGCAATGTATCCGCATTTTGCAGATTAAATCATTCATTCCAAGGATCAGCAGCGCTGACAATATTTACTATAGTCTGCTAGTCTTTCCCATCGCTCCGGGCATCGTGAGAAATCATGGCCAGCCTTACGGACATTGAATTAAGACTGTACATAGGGCCAAGCGGTACTGGGTCATTTGGGTTTACTATGGGCAAGTTGTTTTGAAGGGGGGAGTCCCATGGCTGTCAAACGCAATCGCTGGCTGATTGGCGGGATTTTATTTATAGCGGTGCTAGCCCTGCTAGCGGCCTCACTTGGCCCCCTAATTATGGCGGCCTTTAATCAGAATTCCGACTATGGCCAAAACAATGCGGCAACGGCGGTTGAACCCAATCAGCAGGCAGAATTAGAAGGTCGGGCCAATGGCTATGCCCTGGTGCTAGAACGGGAACCCGATAACCAGGCCGCTTTAGAAGGGCTGGTGGAAGCTCGCATTGCGTTGGGCGACTTGGAAGCGGCGGCGGAACCGTTGGCTAGGCTGGCGGAGTTAAATCCCCAGGAACCTCGGTACTCGGTACTCTTGGCCCAGACCAAACAGCAACTCAATGATTTGGAAGGCGCAGCCCAAACCTATCGCAGCATTTTGACCGCTACCCCTGGGAATATGGATGC
>CALHGI010000121.1 GCA_938029995.1 uncultured cyanobacterium
GGGATTTAGACTCGGCGGTCCATGCCCCCACCCGGTGGGGATTCTTCTGGGCATATTGTTTGACAGCTACCGCCACCCGACGGTCAGAATTTCCTTCCCGCAAAACAGGGTTAACAGCGCTGCCTAGAACTTTGGCATACCGAGCCTTAATGGTTGCTTCGGCTTCATTTTTGGGCTCGGCAGGATAGTCGGGCACGATGTACCCTTTTTCCTGAAGTTCTTTAATGGCGGCCAATAGCTGCGGTATGGAGGCACTGATGTTGGGGAGTTTAATGATGGTGGCTGCCGGTGTTTTGGCCAACTCCCCCAGCTGGGTGAGGGCATCGGGCACCCGCTGTTCGGCGGTCAGGGTATCTGGAAAGTTGGCAATAATTCGCCCAGCTAGGGAGATATCTCTGGTTTCCACCATGACATCCGCCGCACTGGTAAAGGCTTGAATGATGGGCAGAAAAGAATAGGTGGCTAGAGCTGGCGCTTCGTCGGTCAGCGTATAGATAATTCTAGCGGGTTGATGGGTCATGTATTTCCTGCCTTTGCCTGGTGATCGGCTCCCAAAAATTTGGAGCAAAGCAAGTCAGATTTTACCGCGAAAGATCAAATCCTAAAGCTTGAATATATGGCTCTGTTCTGGGTCTGGGTCCTAGGGCCGCGTCAACGCTAAACATTGGGATTAGTATTGATGGAGAGTAAAGGGTCAAGGGTGACTCTTCATAGGGTTTAACGCGTCCCTAGCCTCGTCCTTAGTCTTGACGGACCATTAGGTTTCTAGCCAATCATCCAGGGGGGCTTTTAATCCGCCATCACAGGTTGCTATTTAAAGGTTAGAGTCCTTCTAAACACCTGTGCCAGCGGGTACGGCCATGCGCTGTGAATGGAGAGAGCCTTCCACCTGGGTTGAGCCGTAGAGCCGGTTGAGCGCCTGCATATAGGCATGGGCAGAGGCCACTACAATATCCGTATTGGCGGCATGACCGGAGTAAATATGTTGGTTGTGGCGCAGACGAATGGTGACCTCACCAATGGCGTCAATGCCTGCGGTGACTGATTGTACCGAGTACTCAATCAGGTCATTGGGAATATCCACAACGCGGTTGATGGCTTTGTAAATGGCATCGACGGGACCAGTGCCAATGGAGGCATCCATCAGTTCTTCTCCGTTGGGGGTACGGATGGTGACGGTGGCGGTGGGGCGGGCGTTGCTGCCGCAGGAAACCTGGACTAGCTCTAGGCGGAAGTGTTCGGCCACCTGCTGGGTCTCGTCGTTAACGATGGCTTCCAGGTCGCGATCGCTAATTTCCTTTTTCTTATCCGCCAGTTCCTTAAACCGCAAAAATGCCCGGTTCAAATCCTGGTCCGATAGCTCATAGCCCAATTCCTGTAAGCGACTGCGGAAGGCATTACGGCCCGAAAGCTTACCTAAAACGATCAGGTTGTCACTGAGACCAATGGTCTGGGCGTCCATAATCTCGTAGGTGAGCTTATTTTTTAGCACACCGTCCTGGTGGATGCCGGATTCATGGGCAAAGGCATTAGCTCCCACGATGGCCTTATTGGGCTGCACCAGCATGCCGGTGACGCTGGAGATCAGCCGGGAGGTTTTGTAGATTTCGGTGGTGTTGATGTTGGTCAGGGGGGCTTCGGAGTCCGCTGGACGACCAAAGAAGGGGTTGAAATACTGACGGCGCACATGCATGGCCATCACCAGCTCTTCGAGGGCGGCATTTCCCGCCCGCTCGCCAATGCCGTTAATGGTGCATTCCAGCTGCCGGGCGCCGTTTTTAACGGCTTCAAGGAAGTTGGCCACGGCGAGGCCCAGGTCATTGTGGCCGTGGACGGAAATTACCGCCTGGTCCACATTGGGGACGTTTTCCTTAATCCCTTTGATCAGCCCGCCAAATTCACTGGGGGTGAGGTAGCCGACGGTGTCGGGGATGTTGATGGTGGTGGCCCCGGCTGCGATCGCAAGTTCCAACACCTGATACAAAAACGCAGGCTCTGAACGCCCCGCATCCTCAGGCGAAAACTCAATATCATCCGTAAAGCCCTTAGCAAAGCGCACCATCTCATCGGTGATGGCCAGCACCTGCTCCCGCGACTTCTTAAGCTTGTACTTCATGTGGATATCGGACGTGGCCAAAAAGGTATGAATACGACCACTGGCCGCCGGTCCAATGGCCCGCGCCGCCGCTTCAATATCCTTTTTCGTCGCCCGCGCCAACCCGCAAATGGTGGGACCACCCGCCACACCCACCTCCTGGGCAATGCGTTGGACCGCCTCAAAGTCACCGGGGCTAGCGTAGGGAAACCCCGCTTCAATAATATCCACCCCTAGCCTGGCCAGTTGACGAGCCACCGCTAGCTTTTCTTCAACATTCATCGTTGCGCCCGGTGACTGTTCGCCGTCGCGCAGGGTCGTGTCAAAAATTAAAACTCGATCAGGCTGTGTACTCATCGCAGGTTATGGCTGGGGGTTGTAAGAAATATTACCAACTAATTTTCATTGTAGTCGTTACCCATAGCTTGCGGTCACCCAAGCCGTCTGCCCATAATTTGAGCCCATGGTTTTACACCTCAGCGATCCAGCCGCCACGGGCAATGGCCCCATGGACAACAATTTAATCAATGTACCGGCGGCTCCATCTGACTGCATCCAGATGGCTGTAATAACTACTTGAGTATTTACCAACCCATGACAAAACATCTCAACAAATCCCACCGCCAATGTTCTACCCCCTAAAACCCACACGTTCCTTTGTAAAAACAACCGCTCCAACGGTGTACCAGCCTAACGGCTTAATACGTTGATACATATTTTTTGAATTTTTACAAGCCAAACATCACATAACTTGTGAAATTAAAATTTAAGCCAAAGCCCATAAATATACTGAAGTTTTCATCAAGTCTCCCAAAGGGGCTAGAGCGATGCCAATAATTAAACTGACGTCTTTGAGACTTGGCGCATGTCTTCAGATTCCCCCCTAATGACCAATGGGACCTCCCATCTTCCTCGTGATAACCGCAACAGTTCTGAGGGGGTACAGTCTGAGTTCGAACAGGTATTAAAGTATCAAAAGATTCTGGCCAAGGTCGTGAACAAGATTCGCGCATCATTGCCCATCGAATCCATTTGCTCTTCTACCTGCCAAGAAATTAGTCACCTATTGGATGTGGATCGATTAGCCATCTATCGTTTCCATGACGATTGGAGTGGTAGTTTTCTCAATCGATACGGGTTTGCCAGAGCTCCTTGGAACACGATGCAAGCCTTTGGCGAAATCACAGTTTGGGAAGACACTCACCTACAAGAATCCAAGGGAGGGCGCTACCGAAAAAATGAATCCTATGCCGTTCCAGATATCTATACCGAAGGCCATTCCCGCTGTCATATTGATGTTTTAGAACAGTTTCAAATTCGCGCCTACGCCCTCACCCCCATATTTATCGGCCCTCGGCTATGGGGATTATTTGCCGCCTATCAGCACTCAGATGTGCGCCAGTGGCAGCCCATGGAGGTGGATTTCCTCTCCCAGGTGGCCGGGCACTTGGGGGTGGCACTGCAGCATGTGCAACTCAAGTTACAGGCGAAACTCCAAACCCAACACCTAACTGAAACCCTAGAGCGACAGCGCGCCCTCACCGAGGTGGTGAGCAATATTCGAGCCGCCGTCAGCATGGATCTGGTATTCGAAACCTCCTGCCGTGAGCTGTGTCAGTTACTCAACCTAGAACGGGCGGCAATCTATCGATTCAACCCCGACTGGAGCGGTGCGTTTATCAGCCAGTACAGCCAGCTAGATAGTCGTTGGGAAAGTAGTCACCACTTTGGGTCAGAAACCTATTGGGAAGACACCCATCTCCAGGACACCAAGGGAGGGCGCTATCGCACCAACGATCGCCTGGCAGTGCACGACATCCACGCCATGGGCTACTCCCGCTGCCATGTGGAAGTCCTGGAGCAGTTTAAAATTCGAGCCTATGCCATTGCCCCTATCTTTGTCGGACGTCAGCTGTGGGGATTGGCGGCCGCCTATCACCACTCCGCCCCCCGCACCTGGGTTGACTACGAAGTCGATTTTCTAGCCCAGGTGGCGGCCCAATTGGGAGTGGCCATTCAGCAGGCAGAAACCGTTGCAGAATCAGAGCGACGCACCGTAGCATTGCAAAATTCCATGGCCCGCCAGCGGGCGCTGACCGAGGTGGTGGGCAAAATTCGCTCCTCCTTAAATACGGATTTGATTTTGCGCACAACGTGTCAAGAAGTCTGCGATTTGCTCAAGGTGGAACGGATCGGCGTCTTTCAGTTTGATGACAACTGGAACGGCCAATTTGTCAGCCATTTCGGCATTAATGATGACATTGGGACACCGTGGGGCAGTGGTGACGTTAGCACCTTTGGCCAACAACTCGTTTGGGAAGACACCCATTTACAAGAGACCAAGGGGGGCCGCTACCGCAACAATGAGACCTTCGCGGTGGCCGACATCTACCAGGCTGGTCATACCCGCTGCCATCTCGATATTTTGGAACAGTTTAAAATCCGGGCCTATGCCCTCGCGCCCATTTTTGTGGGAAACCGCCTGTGGGGATTGCTAGCGGCCTATCACCATTCGGCTCCACGACAGTGGGATGATGTCGAAGTCGAATTTTTGGCCCAAGTGGCCACCCAGCTAGGGGTGGCCATTAAAAGTGCGGAACTACTGTCCGAAACTCAAACCCGGGCCGATGAACAGCGCTATTCAGCGGAACAGCGCCAAATTTTATTTGATGTTGTGGTTAAAATCAGAGATTCCCTAGAGCTGCAAACAATTTTATCCACCGCATCCCAGGAAGTCCGTCGTTCCCTTGGGGCTGATCGGGTGGCCGTCCTAAGTTTCGACCCAGACTCTGATTTTTGTCGCGGTGAGTTTGTGGCCGAAGATGTGGTGCCATTTTTGCAATCAGCCATGGGGGAGGTGGTGGAAGATCACCACTTTGGTCGCACCTATGCTGAGGCCTATGCCCAGGGAAAGATGCAGGTATTAGCGGACACACACGCCACAAAACTAGTGGATTGTTATGGGGATTTGTTGAATCGGTTTCAGGTTAGGGCCCACATTGTGGCACCGTTGATGGCGGGGGAAAGACTGTTGGGATTATTATGTGTCCACCAGTGCAGCCAACCACGGAATTGGAGTGATGCGGATGTATCCTTTGTGTCCCAGGTGGCGGCCCAGCTCAGTGTGGCCCTGCAACAGGTAGAGCTACTGACCCAAACCAAAAATAAAACAGAGCAGTTAGCGTCTACCATTACCGATTTACAAAATGCTCAACTGCGGATTATTCAATCGGAAAAAATGGCCAGTTTGGGTCAGTTAATCGCAGGCATTGCCCATGAAATTAATAACCCTGTGGGGTTTATTCAGGGGAATATAGACCATGCTGACGAGTATGTTCAAGACCTGCTGAAGCTGATTAATCTCTATGGCCGCTGCACGTCAGAGCCCTCCATCGAACTACAAGAGACTTTGAAACGGCTGGATGTGGGGTTTGTGGCGGAAGATTTTCCCAAGCTTTTATCGTCGATGAGATTGGGGACAGAGCGCATTAGTGAGTTTGTTGAATCCCTACGAAATTTCTCCCGTTTAGATGAAACTCAGCATAAAGTTGCTGATCTCCACGAGGGTATCGAGAGTGCCTTAATGATTCTGCAAAACCGTCTAGATACGTCCAAACGTCATCCGGCGATTCAGCTACTCAAAGACTACGACGACCTACCGCTGGTTAGCTGCTATCCAGGCCAAATGAACCAGGTATTCATGAATTTACTCTCCACCCTAATTGACGAATTAAACGATTATGATCGTTTACGGCCTTTGGATGACATTGCTAGGAATCCCAGCATTCTGCGCGTATCCACACAGTTGAAGAATAATCGTTGGGTGGCGATTATTCTGTCTAACAATGGCCCCGGGATGACAGAAGAGGCTAGGGCAAGCCTGTTTAATTCACCATTGATGGACAGTACTTCCGGACGTATGAACCGGTTAGGATTGCCCATTAGCTACCAAATTGTGACCGAAAACCATGGGGGTAAGCTCATCTGTAAATCGTCCCTGGGTAAAGGGACGGGATTTGTGATTGAAGTGCCGATTCAACCGCAGGTAACCCTACCTCGCGAACTGGCTAATTCGTTTCATTGATCCGGTCTGAACCATGGGCATCCAACGCCCTAGCCAGGGCGACGGGTGCATCTGAGTAGCATCCGATCAATGGCTTCTAGCATGGCGTCGGGCTGATCTACCCAGACAAAGTGACTGCTGTTTTGTGCTGGCAAACTGAGACTTTGGGACGAGAGTCCCATCAGGGCTTGGTGCATTTGCATCCAAACAGTATCGGTGGTTTCTAGGGGGAGTGGCTTGAGTAACGGGGAGGGGGTAAAAAAGTGTCGCGCCTTGATGTTAATGACGGGTAACGCCCCTAAATCATTGGCCTTACTCAGTTGCTCATTACTGGTGTTAATGCCTATGATTTCCCGGGTCATGGTGAACCAGTGTTTGGGGCGCACAAATGACCGTAGCACTGGCGATAGCTGGGGCTGGCTGTAATGTCTGAGTTGGGGACTGAGGAGCTGGAATAGCCCCAACTGTTGAAAAATGCGAGTAAACCCTAGGAATGAGCCCAGTATGGATACGACAAAGCCAGCGGTAAAGATTAGTTTCATCAGCTGCAGACTGGCTGGTAGATGCCCCATTTTGTCTTCGTGGAGACCGTCCGTTAGAATCAGCCCCGCCACCTTGTCGGGAAAGGTGTGGGCATAGAGGCGCATGTTATAGCTGCCCAAGGAATCCCCCACCAAAATATAGGGCGGTTGAATTTCTGCCTGCTGCATCAGGGCTTCAAATTCCTGCACCATTTCGCTACTGTTGCGGGGATTAGGGCTATGGGAGCTCCAGCCATATCCGGCTCGGTCATAGATACAAACGTCGGCCAATGTGGCGATTTCATCAATCAGCAAATAGCCTTCTACTCCTCCGAGACTGTGGTCTAAAACCACCGTCGGTTGGTTGGCATGGGGGCGTCCCCGCCGATATAGGTGAAGTTTACAGTCCCCAATGTCGTAAATTTTCCCTGGCGGGGGGGGTCTGATCTTCTTGGCGACAACACCAAAGTTGGTAAGCCGTTGTGCAGAGGAGGAGGATATTACGTAGCCACATAGGTTAGGGGGAACTGCTAGCATCAGACCGTCACTACTTTACCTAAGGGCTGCATGCTAACGCCAAATCTTATTTCCCGGCAGGGTGAAATCGTGGAGGTGTTTTTACGCCACGGTTGGGATTATATGCGGCGGTTGCTGGTGGGGCAGGCTCCGGAAGAACCAAACATTCCACCGCCTGCGGTGCTACGGAATATTTTGACGGACCTGGGGCCGGTGTATATCAAGTTTGGCCAGTTGCTCAGTACTCGACCTGATCTGCTGCCACCGGCCTATATCGAAGCACTCAGCGCCTTGCAGTCGACGGTACCGCCGGTGGATGCGGTGACGATCCAAGGATTTTTGAGGCAGCACTTGGACCCGGATGAGGTGTTTGCAGAGGTGGATTATGGTGCGATCGCATCCGGCTCCATCGGCCAGGTCCACCGCGCCATCCTCAAAAACGGCCAGCCCGTCGCCCTCAAGATCCAACGCCCCGGCATCGAAGTCCAGGTGCGGCGAGACATGGCCCTGATTAAAGATATCGCCAAGCTGGTGTCCAGCACCCAGTTTGGCCAACGCTACAACGTGGTCACCCTAGCCGAAGAATTTAGCACCGCCCTCAAAGCCGAACTGGACTTTACCACCGAAGCCACCTACACCGATCAGCTGCGTCAAAACCTGGGCAATAGCCGATGGTTTGCCACCGATCAGCTCACCATTCCCGAAATTATTTGGCCCCTAAGTACCCCCAAGGTCCTGGTGATGCAGTGGTTAGACGGCCAGCCGATTTTGGCCGCCGCCCTAGGCGACCAAGCGGCCCCAACCGAAAAACGTAACGCCCTCAGCAGTTTGCTATTTCGCGCCTTTTTTCAGCAATACTTCATCGATGGCTTTTTCCACGCCGATCCCCATCCAGGCAATATCTTCTACCTCAGTGATGGCCGAGTGGCCCTGCTAGACTGTGGCATGATGGGTCGGCTAGACCCCCAAACCCGCACAACCCTAACGGAAATGGTGTTAGCCATTGTTAGTTCCGACGCCCAACGCTGTGCCCAGCTCACGCTACAGCTAGCAGAACCCCTCCAAACCGTAGACCTAGCCAAACTAGAACACGACTATAGCCGTCTGCTGTCCCGCTACTACGGCCTGGCCCTCAAAAATTTCAACACCGCCGCCGCCTTTGCAGAGATTTTAGAAGCCGGTACCCGCAACCATCTATGCTGGCCCGCCAATATTGGCCTATTTGCCAAGTCCCTGGTCAACCTGGAAGGTGTCGCCCGTCAGTTTAATCCCCAAATCAATCTGATTGCCGAGATTCGTCCCCTGATGGTAGACCTGTTTCGTCAACAATTAATTGGCGATGATCCGCTCCAAACCCTAATGCGGACGGGGCTCGAATTTCGCAACCTTTCCCTGTCAGCCCCCCGCCAGTTTGGGTTTCTCCTAGATCGTCTCAGCGAGGAAACCCTCACCTGGAACGTGAATATCCAAGACCTGGACAACCTACAGCAAAGTATTGAACAAGCCGCCAATCGCCGCTCCTTTAGCACTGTGGTAGCGGCCTTGATCATTGGCGCGGCGATTATTTCCAGCAACCAAACCAACACCCAACTACAGTGGCTCAGCACGAGCCTATTTGCGGCGGCCACCCTGCTAGGCATTTGGCTAATTATCAGCATTCTGCGCTCAGGTCGCTGGCGTTAGCCCTACCAAAACTTTATCCCCACAGCCATCCCCCACCCCGTATCAAGATAATTCGTTACCACAAGACAGGGGGGCTAAGGCTACAGTATTAATACATAGGTTATTTATCAGCTTTGCACACATAATTTAAGCCATATGTGATCGTCGGACGCGTTCGGGAGCAATAGCTCTGGATGGCGCGAACCGATGCATGCATTTATCGGTTCGCCCTATCAGGAGCGTGACAAACCAGGGGGCACCCCTTGGGTCAAATTTTTGTCCCTAACCATCTTGGCTTAAGATTTTCTTTAGACATGTTTTAGGTTTGGGTATAGATAGATAACAGCCATCCTGCTTAACCACTGCTGCCATTTTCCTGATTGATTGTTTTTTATCCCATCCACACGTGACCGTTCTCATTTTTGACTTTGACGGTACGATCGCTGACACATTGGAAACGATCGTCACCATTACCAACCGTTTAGCCGCCCAATACGGCTATCCCCAAACAACGCCAGAACGGCTGAAGTATTTGCGCACCCTCAGTACTGGCGAACTGTTGACCCAGTCCAACGTTCCCCTATTTCAGGTGCCCTTCCTGATGCGCCGGGTACGGCGGGAACTGCGACGCGATATGGATTCTATTCTGCCGTTTCAGCATTTGGAAGATGTGCTAAAGGCCTTTGCCGCTGACGGGCACAAAATTTTAATCGCGAGTTCCAATGCCCCTTCAAGCATTAATCCATTTCTCAGACGCCATGGTCTAAACCAGGTGTTTCGCCACGTCTATGGCAACATCGGACTGCTGGGGAAAGCCCGCAGCCTACGGCGTATTATGCGCCAACATCGGCTAAGGTCCGAGGAAATTTTATACATTGGCGATGAAACTCGAGATATAGAAGCCGCTCGCTGCCAAGGGTTAGCGGTGGCTGCGGTGAGTTGGGGATTTAGCGATCGCACGGCCCTCGAAGCCCAAGGTCCCACATTTCTAGTGGATACCCCGGCGGATCTCTATCAAGCCGTTGGTGAATTTCACCGGAGTCAGCGGCGCCCGTCGATGGTTATGGGGTCCAAGCGGGATGGGATAGCAGAAACTCCATCATGCGTACCCCACGGAGCTGATTAGACAGGGGTAAGTGGCCCACCGGAGCCGATAGGTCCCACACAAATTCCCCCGGATAGCGGGTCCAAATGTTGCCCGACTTCCACTCCAGCTTTTCCCACAGACGATCCCAGTTCTGGTTCAAACCGAGCCACAGCTCCCGCTGTTTAGAAAACCCAAACCGATCCTCTGAATACACCCGCCACAGCTGGTCAATGGTCAGTAGATCCTGGTTTGGAAAACTATCCACCTCAGTAAAATAAACCCACTTACGCTGTATCGCAGCCGGTCCGGCTAGTTCACACAGCTTTTGCAACGTAACTCGGTCCGCTTCCTCAAACTCTTGGGCAATTAGCAGTCTTTGTAACGGTTGATAGTCAACACTGCTATTAGAGCTGAGGGGCACAATGCCGTTGGGGCAAGCCTCAGCCAAAAACGTTTGGGCCGCCACCGAGTCGCTAGTACTTAGCAGCTGGTAGGTTTTCCCCGCAGCCACGGTCGGTTCACCCTTGGTGGCCTGCTTAAGAAAATTGATCAGGGCAGTGACGCCAGGCTCCCCCATACTGGCTAATTCTGTAGCGGCACTCAGCTGACGCTTAAGGGTCTTGGAAAGCAATTGTTCGGCGAGCTCAGACGTTTTGGAGTCTAGGGAAATAGCCGTTGGAGAGTCAGCGGATACGTTACTCATAGTGACGTTTACAAAACCAGCATCTGGCGTTGCTTAAACTTTGTTTTAATTAACGGCCAAATTTCAGGCTACCGCACAATGTCTGAGCAACACAAGATAACGCGCACTGCCCATGGACCTAGTTCACTAACTAGACTCACCACATTTACTTAGACTCGTCCTTAGACTCCTCAGCACTCGCGGGTCGATAGCCATTTTCATAGGCATAGCGAATGAGCTGGGAGCGATTTTCCAAGGACAGCTTGCTTAAAATGTTGCTGAGGTGGGTCTGAACTGTTCTGGGGCTAATGAATAAATGTTCACCAATCTGCTTGTTGGTAAAGCCCTGGATAACTTCCCAAAACACCTTTTCCTCGGCGGGGGTGAGGGGCAGGGGCTCTGGCGTGGGAGGCTTAGCCGCTTCTGCAGCAGGCATTTGTTGCACCATGCGAATGATTTCCGCATGCATGCGCCGAGAGCGTTCCAGCTGAGCGTCAATTTTAGCAATCAGTTCCTTAGGGTGGAATGGCTTAACGATGTAGTCGTCAGCGCCCTTGGAGTGCCCCTGAATGCGGTCATCTAGCTCGCCACGTCCCGATAGAAAGATGAACGGCACTAGCTGACCTGAGCGAATTTCTCGAAGCTTAGTACAAAACTCGTAACCATCCATTTCTGGCATCATCACGTCTGAAACCACCAGGTCAGGCTGGTCCTGTTCAAACTGGGCTAACCCTTCAGTTCCAGAGGATGCGTGGCTAACCTGGAACCCCCGCTCCCTTAGGTAGCGAGTTAATGCCGTCCGTAATGTGATGTCGTCATCAACAATGAGGATTTTTTTCATTCTAATTTCAGTTGCCTCAGAATATTCATCGAATCCTCGAACTGAATTTCCACTGATACACGTCTAAACAAGTTATACGTTGTACGCAAGTCAATTGTACCAATCCTACAACTTCAAAGCTCAGTTGTTTTAGATATTCTTTGATACAAACTTATTTAGATATGGTCAACATTTTGGGCTGGAATTTCAGCTTGGTCTAGGGATATGGGGGATAGGCAAATGCATTTAGATGGGTTTGATAGTTTGAAATGGATGGATTGAACACGACGGATGGCCTAGGTGAGATAGGCCATTTTGCTATCAGCACAAGCTTTCTAGATCATTCTGGATGAATCAGGATTAAGTTTTTCTACACATTGTTGAAGACGGATCTTCTCAGGTTTAAGTATTGTGATGGTTTGCCGATTGGATGCCGTTCCTAATGACGTTATTGTTCCGTTATTACAGGTTGGCTGATACAGTGTCGACACCCATAGGAAACTTGGGTATAAAGCAGGGTATGGCTTGGTTGAGGTGTCATACAGGGGTCTGATGCCGTTGGCGAAGCTTACATCGGAAGGAGCAACATGGCTGAGTCAGGAAGTCAGGACATCAATGACCCACTACTGCAATCGCTGGATGATGATTTCCAGGCGTTGCAGCGGCATTTTGCCGATCAGCTGGCCAAGGATATTGATTATTTACAGACGGAAAAGCAGCGCTTAATTGGTGATCTGGAGGCGCTGCGGGGGGAGTATGACCAGCTCTATCTTGAGTATCAGTCCCTGAAAAGTGAGTCGGATGCCACCCTGTCTAAGCAGCAGTTGGCCCAGCAAAATGCTTGGGCTAAGCGGTTGGCCCAGGTGCTCGCCCACAATCTGCGGGAGGATCTCCATGCCTATGTGACTAATTCGGTGGATTTACCCACCCCCACCCAGGACTGGCTCCATTCCTTAGATGACACCCTGAATCGTAGTGTCAAATCGCTCCAGCACGACCTCAGTAGCTACCAAAGCGCCATTGCCCAACAGCTGACTCGCATGCAAACCATGGAGCAGCAGGGGGAGGTGATTTTAGAGAACCTGGTGGAGCGGCTGAGCAACCAGCTGGGGGATCAGCTAGTGCCGCCCCCCAGCCGCAGTGGCACCCCTTTGGCCAGTGCTTTTGACAACCGGCCCCTGGTGGATGGGAGTCCGGTGGGCGATGGGCGGGCCTATGTGGAACAGCCGCGCCTTGATCAGGTGGGTGGGTCCACCCGTCGAGTGGTGCCGCCCTATGATGGGCAAACATTGCAACCGGCTTTGACCAGTGGGCAATTGAGTAAGACGGCCCAGCCCAGGTCCCCTGGCCGCGATCGCACCCCTGGCCGTCCCCTTAAGAAAGGCATGGTGCTCTGTGGAATTGCCACCCTGGGGTTTAGTGCCATTACCCTGCTGGTGGGGGGGCTAAGCCTAGGGACTAATTTATTTGGGGGCACCATGGCCGGTCTCCCTGGGTTTAACTTTTTCGATGCCAATACCCTGCTTTTATTGCAGCTAGTGGTCTTAATTCCGGCTTTAGCCGTGATTGCGTCCCAGCTGTATCCCTCCGTATGGCGAGATGTGGGCCAGGCATTGCGCGTTCCAACGCGGCTGTTTTCCCTCGGTGGGGGCGCAGTCTTTTACTTTTTTGCCCAGGTTTTATTATTTCAAGCCGTTGGTAACCTCGGTCCGGCGGCAGCCGCCCCCCTGATGTTTGCCTATCCACTCCTAGCGGTACCTCTGATGTGGTGGATCAAGGGTGACCGACCGAACCTTTTACGATGGGTGGTAATGCTGGCCATTGCCATGGGGGTGGTGTTAATCTTGCGTCCCCTATCCGTTACGGCTGCTGGCGCGGCGCTGCTATCGGCGGTGGCCTTTGCCTTATATGTCGTGGTCAATAGCCTGGGCCGTCAGAGCCATCCCATCGTTACGGGGATCATTCAGACCTGCATGATGGCCATTCTTAGCGGCCTGATTTTATTGATTCGTCCATTGGTGACGACCCAGCCACTGACGAGCCAATTTGTCGGAGTCGGCTTGGGCCTAGGCCTGCTAGCTGGCGTTAGCCAATTTTTCCACTACACGGGGTTGCGACTGGTGGGGGGGCTTCGCACAGCCCTAATAGCAGCTGCCACACCTCTGGTGACGGCGCTCCTAGCCGTGTTGCTATTAACGAATCAGCCCACCATACAGATGATTCAATGGCCCGGCATCATACTCAT
>CALHGI010000122.1 GCA_938029995.1 uncultured cyanobacterium
GGCGATAACGGCAACGATATCCTGATCGGTGGCACTGGCAACGACGTCCTGGTGGGAGATAACTTCTCCAACGGTAGTGGCGATGACTTATTTGTCTTTGGGGCTGATGATGGGACTGATACCATTCTTGATTTTGAAACGGGTTTGGACAAGATTGGTCTGATTGAAGGTGAATTAACCTTTGCCGATCTGACGGTCACTCAAGATAGCAACAATACTGTATTGGGCATTGCTAGTACTGGTGAAACCCTCGCTATATTGAATGATGTTCAAGCCTCTATTCTGGGCGAAGATAGTTTTGTCTTGGTCTCAGAGGTTCTACCCCAAACTAAGCTAGTGGTTTAGTCTGTCTTGTAGGGTGCATTGGCACGTAAAGCTTAATGCACCCTCAATCATCTATCTATGTGGGGAGAGCGTTTATTTGTCTTAACTGAGATCGCAGTGGCGTTTCTGGTGGCATTTCGATGATTTCTCCCGCTATTAGTTCCACCTGGCGATTCTCTAAAATGCCCGCTGCCACCATCTGGTGATAACCACTGGTTGACCATTTGGCTAAGGTTTTCATCCTGGGGCTACTCCTGGGTAGTTACCGCTATTTTAGCGTCCAAAAAAGCTTTGCCACCAGTTGCGATCGCGCGCCTTAATGCCACACCCCTCAGCCGGTTCGCCATCAGCGGGAGCTAGGCCCAGCTCCCGACTCAGGGCCTCATCAAACAACCCACGGCTGTAGGAATCTTGGCCCGCAGCACGGATCTGATCCGCCGTTAAAAAACGGGCTCCACGAAAATCTGCCCCCACCAAATAGGCATTAGCAAAATTAGCCGTTTCCAGATTCGCCTCCCTAAAACAAGCATGTTTCAAATTCGCCCCTTGAAAATTCACCTGGCGCAGGTCTGCCCGCTGAAAGTTCACCCCCTCTAAATTCGTCAGCGCCTGATCATAGTTAGAGAAATCACTACGGTAGAGATTCGCCGATTCAAAGTAAGCATGGTAGAGATTAGCGCCCCTAAAATCAGTCTCTTGTAAACGGGCCTCCCTAGGCAGATTTAGATAGCTCAGTTGAGTATCCACCGCCTCAATATTAGACAACAACTCTCCACGATCATGGAGATACTCGATGGCATTTTTCTTCGTACTACCCACCCGCATATCGGAGGCAACAATGTCCCACTTGTTGTTAAAGATTTGATTCTGACGTTCGCGAAAGCCATAGAGAAACTGAAGGGCACTAATTAAAATGGCCAGAGACGCAAAACTTTGCAGGGTTTGGACCAATACCTGAAAGCGTTTCGTCGAGGCCGCTATTTTTTCCAGCCAGTCTGGCAGGTGCTTGTCGGTGAGATACAACTCAAACAACCGATTGTATTCATCGGGACTCAAACCATGGGCGGCTTCAAACTCCTGGGCACGACGGATGCGCTCATACTCGCGATCAAACAATTTTGGAATTTTTGCCAACTGTTCAAAATCATGGAGCAGTTGGTTACGGAGATCGTCTGCCATGGCAAAGGACGAATAACAAGGTGGGCATAGGCCGGTGTCATCAGACTGCCCATAATGGCCTAATACGGAACCTCTAGGACATATCCCGGTTCTAGATAAAGTTTGTAACCTATACCGTCGTACACCAAAGCATTCCAGTGAGGAATACCAGCCAAATCCAGATAAAACGTAATTACCTGTTCCTGGGGTTGCACCGGTCGTAGAGTCACCCAATCTCCAGCGTTTAAAAGCTGATCAATCAGGGCTGTTAATACTGGCACCTGTTCTAAAAAACTGCCCTCCGATGAAGCAATCACCACATCAGGCACGAGCTTTGGCCAGCTATGGAAACTTCCTAAGACTTGATGGGGAGCCTCCCACTGAAAGAGTTTGGCCGCTTCTTGTGATGTCAGTCCAGGCAGCTGATCAAAATCGGGGGAGGGCGCTGCCCCCCGTAACTTGTCTGTGTAAATCTGTTGCTCTAACCACATGGCTCCCCGCTGAATCAGATACCAAGGGGGTTGATATTCATCGATTAAGGCTCCATCCGCTCCG
The DNA here is from genome assembly GCA_938029995.1 of uncultured cyanobacterium. GTDB lineage: Bacteria > Cyanobacteriota > Cyanobacteriia > Phormidesmidales > Phormidesmidaceae > Leptothoe. The sequence goes on from CALHGI010000122.1 coordinate 2,038, forward strand.
TTATTTTTTTGAAAAGCAGGCAAAATCAAACCCATGGAACCAGCTCGGCGCAATGAGACCCAGCCGCCAGGAGCACAGCCCAAATAGCCACACTGACACACCTCAAACTGAAAATTAGCAGCCGTATCATCCCAATTCACCTGGCTGAAGGCATTAACCAAACACACATCATCTTGCCAAAGCTGGGCAACGGTGGTTTTGCCCGCACCGGCAAAATTGAATTCCGCTGTTTTCAAAATTGGGTGTGACAGTTGCCACATAGTTAGAGCCTTGCTTGAAAGCCTGCTAGGAAACCACTAATTCCTTCGTAGCGTCAGCATCGGCATCAGTACTCAGATCATCTAGCACTGCAACAAGTTCCCGTTCAAAGAGCACTTGGGCCCGGTTGGTTCGCCCGCCCACATAGAGCCGATCGCCGTCCTTCAGTGCCCACACCTGAGAATGGGAAATGTAGCTCATGATGACCCCCAGCATCAGCAAACCAAACCCGAGATACACCACGGGCACCCCTGGGTCAGCCTTAATTTGCAATCCAGTGCTACCAATTAGCTCAACCACCGACAGGGTGACCCCGTTCACCTCCACCGACATGCCTTCTCGCACGGTGGAAATCAGCTCACCCTTGGCGCTATAGACCAAAAGCGTACCCTGAAGATCTTGAGCAATCAGCGACACCCCCTCGCTCATGTCGGTTTTTGTTGGCACCCAGGTACCCCACAGTTTGCCACCATCCTCAGTTTCGATAGGGGCCATGGGCAGCTGCAAAATGGGGCTATTGTTCATTTTGACCCGCACCCCAGCAATGGACCAATCAGCCTGGTACATGGTGACATTGCGATAGCGCAGGGGCTGATTCACCCAAATGGTTTTGCGTTTTACTTCTTCACCCTGATTGTCCAATACCGATAGATCGGAATAAAACTGATCCACCCGTCCCTCTGGACTGTAGTCAATCCAGAAACGGTTGACCTTGACCGACCAGTCCTTAGGAATTTGGGGACCGGCCCAAGGCCCCGCATCGAAGACGTTTTGGACCGTAAACGTATTGCCGCTGGGGACAATCTCCTGGGCAAAAAAGCCAGTCATGGCCCCGTACATGGCCCCAAGCAAAATAATCAGCATGCTGCCATGGACCAAAATCGGTCCAATCCGACCGGCTAAGCCCTTATGGGCATAAAGCATGGTGCCATCCTTGTGGAAGGTTTTGTAGCGTTTTCCTTCCAATAGGGTGGTGAGCTGATCGATGGTGCCCCCATCTAGCTCGGTGCTGAGGGCCATTTTCCCAAACTGACGGGGCTTGCTATAAAAATTCCAGGTGCGGGAAAACCATC
>CALHGI010000123.1 GCA_938029995.1 uncultured cyanobacterium
TGCTGATCCTCGGGATGATTCCATTTAAATAGCTATCGATAGACACCGGGTTATTGCATCATGGCCAGATCGGTTCATCTTCAAAATCAGCACCGGCAAAAATCTCTCACCCTTGATCAAGGATTCATCGACTATTGTTAGCGGTCAAATCACTAACCTAATCTGCGCCATTTACTGAACCAATATCCTGAACCAATATGGGGATACCTGGAGTAACCCATCACACACACCCAGTATTTCTGAGTCAACGGGGGTACCTTGGTAAAGACTTTCCATAAGATGCGACAATGGACATTGTGGCAATAGGAATTGTCAATCTAGTTCACATTACTTAACCGGTATTTCCAATGCTTAAGCGACTGACGGCTCTGATGTTTGTATTTGCCACCATGTTTGGCCTGCAGGCCTGCAGTGGCTCAGCTCCTGTGAGTTTGCTGGACTACACCAATAGCTTTCAGGGTTATCAGTTTAGCTATCCTACCGGCTGGATTGAGGTAAATGTGTCGGAAGGGCCAGATGTGGTATTCCACGACATTATTAACCCCACGGAAAACGTCAGTGTAGTGGTGAGTCCGGTGGCGGAGGGTAAAACCCTGGAGGAGTTGGGTGGCCCCACGGAAGTCGGGTATAAGCTTTCCAAAAGTATTACGGAAATGGCCGGTGGGAGTCGTGATGTGGAACTAGTCAGCGCGCAGAATGTGGAAACAGCTGAGGGTAAAACCTATTACATTCTTGAGTATCTGACCAAGACATCGACGGGGGCACGGCATAACCTAGCCAGTGCCATTGTGCGCCGTGGTCAACTCTTTACCTACAATGCGTCAGTGCCCGAAGCCCGGTGGAAGCGACTCAAGGCTTCCCTAACTCGCTCCGTGGCATCTTTCTCGGTTTATTAAGAGCCATTAGGACACGTTTTATCCGGTTCACCCGTTATCTCCATCAGTCATCCCATGGCCGCTGCTCCCCAGTTTGTATTGGCGTCGGCTTCCCCCGGTCGGCGACAGCTATTACTCAATGCGGGGGTGCAGCCGTTTGTGTCCCCCAGTAAGTTTGATGAGGACCAGATCACCCTCAGTGAGCCCGGCGAGCTGGTAAATGCCCTATCGTTGGGCAAGGCTGAGGCGGTTGCGCCCCTCTTCCCCAATGGGGTCGTCCTGGGGTGTGACTCGGTGCTGGCGTTTGATGGCGTCATCTATGGCAAACCGGAGACACCGGCGGCCGCCGTGCAGCGATGGTGTCAGATGCGGGGGCAGGTGGGGGAACTGTTTACGGGCCATACGTTAATTGCCCCCCAGGCGATTAAAACCCTAACTCGCTGCCAGGTGACCAAGGTGCATTTTGGCTGGGTGAGCAATCGTGAAATTGAGGACTATGTGGCTACGGGTGAACCGATGAATTGCGCCGGGGCCTTTACCATCGATGGGAAAGGTGGCTTTTTTATTGACAAGCTAGAGGGCTGTCATACCAATGTGATTGGCCTGAGTATGCCGATGCTGCGGCAGATGTTGGGGGAACTGGGTTACCGGGTGACGGACTTTTGGTAACGATGGCTAGTGGGCCGTCAAGACTCAGATTTAGGATGAGGCTGGTGAAGCAACGATATGAAGAGTCTCTCATTACTTCCGACTCATTCCAATTTTAGCGCTGACGCGGCCCTAGGGCCCCATAGTGCACACCATGGCTAGACACAAAACAGACGCGTTGTCCCCTAAGCGTTCTCCCTCAACTGCCAGCGCAGCAGCAGGGAATTCAGTACCACCCCAATAGAGCTAAAGGCCATGAAGCCACCGGCAAAGCCGGGGCTAAGGGCAATGCCAAACCGGGGCAGCAACACACCGGCGGCGAGGGGAATGCACACCAGGTTATAGGCAAAGGCCCAGGCCAGGTTCTGACGAATTTTGTTAAAGGTGCTGCGGCTTAGATCGAGGGCGGCGATGACATCGGTAAGGTCATCGCGCATCAGCACAATGTCAGCGGTTTCCATGGCAATGTCAGTACCGGAATGCATGGCTAGGCCAATGTCGGATTGGGCTAGGGCGGGGGCGTCGTTAATGCCATCACCGACAAAGCCGACACAGTGGCCTAGGTGCTGCAGATTTTCAATGGCGCTCACTTTGTCGGCCGGGGTCATGCCCCCTTTGGAAACGTCAATGCCTAATTCCTGGGCCAACCGCTGGGCGACGTCGGGGCGATCGCCACTTAGGAGCTGCACCTGCAAGTTGTTCGCCTTCAGCTGCTGGATAACGCTTATAGCTTCGTCCCGGGGGCGATCGGCAATGGAGATCAGCCCCACTAGCTGGTGTTTAACGGCCACATAGACGGGGGTATGCCCTTGGGCACTCAAGGTGTTAACCGCGTCCTTAGCTCGATCGGTGGAGATGTGGGCCTGGGCTAGCCAGGCTTCATTGCCTAGATGGAGCGTTTGGTCCTGAAGCTGGGCCACCAACCCCAGACCAGGAGTGGTGGAGCTATCCATGATGTCCATCAGGGGGAGCTGTCGATGGGTGGCTTCGGCCAAAATAGCAGCGGCCAGGGGGTGGCGCGTCCCCTGTTCCACACTGGCGGCTAACTGGATTACATCGTCGGGGGTGAAGCTGGGGTCATAGCTATGGCAATGGCTCACCCGAGGCTGGCCCGTGGTCAGGGTGCCGGTTTTATCAAACACCACCGTATCTAGGCGATGGGCGGTTTCGAGAACATCGCCGCCCCGAACCAAAAGACCGCGCTGGGCGCCAATGCCGGACCCCACTAAAATCGCCATGGGGGTGGCTAATCCGAGGGCGCAGGGGCAGGAAATTACCACCACGGCAATGGTCAATTTGAGACTGATCAGTAGCCGGGATGCGTCGATCACCGTTGCCATACTTTGGTGGGCCTGGTGACCGTGCTGGCTAATGGCCATCTGGGCGGCCTCAGGCCAGATGGTTACTCCTACCCCATACCAAAACACAAAGGTGAGTAGGGCCAGGACCAAAATGGTGTAGGTGAAGTAGCCGGATAATGTGTCGGCTAAACTTTGAATTGGGGCTTTGCGGGTTTGGGCCGACTCCACCAGGGTAATCATTTGGGCGAGGGTGCTGTCGGCCCCGGTGCGGTTGACCTGGATCACGATAACCCCGGACTGGTTTAGGGTGCCGCCAATCACCCGGTCCCCCGCTTGCTTCCGGACGGGCAGGGCTTCCCCGGTCACCATGGCTTCATCCAGGGTGGTTTGCCCGGTTTCAATTTGGCCATCCACTGGAATTTTATCGCCGGGTAGCACCTGGAGACGGTCGCCCACCTGCACCTGGGCGATGGGAATCCCCATGGTTTTGCCAGGGGCGGTGATGAGCTGGGCCGTACCAGGCTGGAGGGCAATCAGGCCCCGTAGGGCTTCGGTGGCTCGGAAACGGGCGCGTTCTTCTAGGGTGCGGCCCAGGAGGATAAAGCTGAGCAACATCACCGGCTCGTCAAAAAAGCACTCCCAGCCGAGGTTGGGCATGACTAGAGCCACTACACTGGCGGTGTAGGCGCTTAATGCGCCGATGCTGACGAGGGTATTCATGTTGGGACGGGCCCGGCGGGCACCGGTCCAACCGTCTTGCAAAATGCCTCGGGCAGGGCCGACTAGGGTGATGGTGGCAAGGGCAAAGTGAAACCAAAGACCACTGAGAATGGGCACGGTGATGCCGCCCACATGGTGTAGATGGCCAAGAATGGAGAAAAATAGGAGCAGAATTGCGATCGCAACCCGTACACCCTGCCCCTGCTGAGCCACCGCCTGTTGTTCGGCCCAACTATCGGCCCCATCAGCCTGGCGCAGCTGGCTAGGAAACCCCGCCTCGGTCAGCACAGTGGCCAGATACTCCGGCTCCACCAGCTCAGCTTGATACTGCACCGCCGCCGCCGCGGTAACCAAATTTACGTTGGCCACCGCCACCCCATCACATTGGCGTAGCTCGGTTTCCACCGCCTGCACACACCCCGAACACATCATCCCATCCACATTGAGCACGGCCACGGCCAGCTCAGGGGTAACAGCAGACGAGGGTGGCGGCAACACCGTCGAAGACATAGGCAAAAATAATCCAATAACTTGAGCCTAACGCCAATCGAAGGGGTTTATGTCAGTGCGAATAAACTCTCAAGAAAAATTTTCACATTATGTCGGGTGCGCCATGGCACACCCGACATAATGCCAGCATGGGGCCAGCATGGGCCCGACATAGAATGCCATAGCTAGGGGGTTTGCACCTGCTCCAACTGGGACGCAGCCAGCCGATCCATCCACCCCTGCAAAAACTCACGATTGGCCGCCACCGCCTCTGGCTCAGTGGCACCGGCCCCAGCGGGCAATAGACCAATCAACGCCGCATTGGTGACACAGAACATGGAGCGCTGGAAACTGGCGCAGATTTTAACCCGCACATCCCCCAGACCCCGATCAGTTTTGAGGTAATGGGCCTCCAGGTAGTCCGGCAAATGACGGAACATATCCTGCATCAACAGGGTGGGGGGAATGCCACTACCTCCAACGGGTAAAGGATCAGCATATAGGGCGCCGTAGGCAAATCGGCTCTTGTCCGGGGAGATTTGCTGGGCCTGGGCGTTATAGGAGACGGTGCCCAGGAATGGAGTCCCCCGGAAGAAAATAGACTCCACATAGGGAATGGCCGTATCGGGCAAGAAGGTCAAACCCGCCGAGGGGGGCAACAGATCGTAGGTTTCCCCACCGATGTCAACGCTGTAGGTGATGGGCCGCGCCGCATCGGCCACCAAGCCATCCTTAACGTGGTCAACAATCTGGATAATGTGCTTGATTTCCCCCCGCAGATAGCGATCGGTCAACGAGGTAAAGATGTCGCTCATCACCCGCCAGAACTGCCCTAAGCCACTGTAGTAGGCAAGCTGACGGATCTGCTCAATCAAAAACTCAGGAAAGGCACGGTGGAATATTTGCAGCATGGGATTGAACTTGATCTTGGCTGCGATCGCAACCTGACAGTTCTCCCGAAACTCATCCGTATCCAAATAGGCATCCAGACCGCCGCCACCGTGCCACATCATGGCCTTCATGGTGTACTCGGCATACTCATAGTTAATGCGGTCGTGGCAAAAATGCTGCCACATCTTCGCCGGATTAATCTCCCCATCTAAGTATTTGAATACGGGAAACAGATTCAAAAACTGATGATCGGCAATGTGAATTAGGTTGATGGAATAGCGATTGAGCACAACGCCATAGCTATCCAGGGCCCCCATCACCTCCAGCACATTGTCCGGCGTATCTGGCAACAGGGTACCGCCCTCAAGCAAACGGTCCACATAGTGGGCAAAGGGATGAATATTTTTCACGTGAGCAGGCATCGTTTGGTTCATAAGGCACAGTCCCCGTTCGAACAGGTCACGACATCGATGGAAGCATCAGCGATCCCTAGGGGCGCATCGAGCAATTGCGAAGTTCTATAGGCCGGATGGCGATCGCGATCTAGCTTGACCGGCATCGCATCATACATAGCCGTAGTAGTGGGTTCAATCCAGCGAGTCATCCAGCTGGGACTGAGGCCAAACACAAACAACAAGGCCACCAATACCAACGCCGGGGCTCGGTCCTGCCAAGTCACCACCGGTAAGACCGGATCTTGGACCCCCGTCTGGGATTCGGTCGATGCCAACCGACCAAAAAAGGCCCGGTTAACCAATAGTAAAAAGTACACCGCCGTTAAACCAGACCCCAGTAGACACAGCAGGGTTTGGGGCGCAAAGCTGACAAAACTACCCCGGTAGACAATAAACTCAGAGATAAAGCCCACCATCCCGGGTATTCCGGCACTGGCCATCACGGCCAACACCATGGCACTACCAATGACGGGCAGCCCCCGCTCTGGATTTAACAACCCCCGCAACACATTCAAATCGCGGGTGCCGGTCTTTTTGTAAACCACCCCCACCAACAGAAACAGGAGAGCTGAGATAAATCCGTGGCTCAACATCTGGAAGACGGCCCCCACATAACTGAGGGGGTTAGCCGATGCCGCCGCCAATAGCACATAGCCCATGTGCCCCACCGAGCTGTAAGCCACCATTTTTTTCATATCTGTTTGGGCAATGGCCGCCAAGGAGCCATAGAGCACACTGACCACAGCCCACCAGGCTAAATAGGGGGCTAAATCTACCCATACTTCGGAAAAGGTACAAACGCCAAACCGAAACAGGCCATAGGTTCCCAGTTTCAGCAGCACCCCCGCCAACAAAACAGAAATCGGAGTGGAGGCCTGTACGTGGGCATCGGGCAACCACGTATGGAGCGGAAATAGGGGAATTTTAATCCCAAAGCCAATGAGTAACGCTGCCAACAACACGGCCTGTTGTATCCAGGGTAGACCATTGGCCATGGTGGCACTGTAGTCGAAACTGGAGGCCCCACTGAGCCAAACCAGCCCCAAAAACGACGCCAGAATCAAGATGCCAGACAGGGCCGTATAAATCAGAAATTTTGTGGCCGCGTAGCCCCGCTGGGGCCCTCCCCAAATGGCAATTAGGAGATACAAGGGAATCAGCTCTAGCTCATAAAAGATAAAGAAGAGCAGCAGGTTTTGGGCCACAAATGCCCCTGCGACCGCAAACGTGATGATCAGCAACAGGAAGTAGTACAGCCTGGGCCGCCGCATGTCAGCATCGCTGGAATAGACCGCCACCAGGGATAGCAAACTATTGATAATCAACAGCGGTAGGGACAGGCCATCAATGCCCAGCTCATACCCCAGCCCTAAGGTTTCTAGCCAGGGCACAGACTCTTGAAACTGCAGACCCGTCACCGACAAATCAAACTGGCTCAGCAGGTATAAACTGGCCAGAAAATTGAGGACCAAAAAGACAATACTGACATTTTTAGCCTGTTGACTGGTTAGCTTAGTAGGCCAACAAACAACGGCTAGGGCCCCCAGCAATGGAATTAATAACAGTGCACTTAGCATCAATTTCCCCTCACCACATTGCCCAAGTCATCAAAAAGCCCAGAACAGTCACCCCCGCCACAATGGTGAAGATGTATCCCTGGGACTGGCCGGAAACGCTATACTTCAAGCCTTCTCCGCCCATGAGGGAAGCCATACCCACCAGGTTGACCGCCCCATCCACCACGTAGCGGTCAAACCAGCTCACAACACGGGAACCTTGCCTAACGAGAAACACCACCGTGACTCGGTAAAGCTCTTCGGTGTAGAAGTCGTTAGATAACAGATCCTGTAACATGCGCATGTTGCGATCGGTGGAGCGCGACAATGACCGATTTAGCTTCAGCGTGGCACCGATTGCAAAACCGAGCAGCCCCGATACCACCAGGGCAATAAATACCCAAGGATGCCAGTATCGCAACGGAGGCAATAGGGCCATGCGCATCATCACAAAGGGCAGCAGCACAACAAACACCGACAGAATCATCATCGGGGTAGCCATCAGCCAGTTGGCCTCGGGGGAACGACGGGTCTTAGGGGTAATATCCCCCAGGAAAACCAAGCGAAATACCCGGACTAAATTCAAAACGGTCAGGGCATTGACCACGAGGAACACAGCCGCCAATACGGGGTGTTCACGCCGCAGGAAATCAATTCCCAGCTGGAGCGCCCAAAAGCCGCCCAAGGGTAATACTCCCACCATGCCAGCGCCCCCTAGCACATAGGCAATGGTGGTAGCGGGCATGCGGGACCAAATGCCCCCCAACTCCGTGATGTCTTGACAGTTGGAGTTATTGATCACGGCGCCAATGCTCATAAACAACAGCGCCTTGGCAACGGCATGGGTAAACAACAATCCAATGGCAACACCGGGCCATTGCGCCCCCACCGCAATAAACACCATGCCGATGTAGGCACTGGTGGAATAGGACATGCTGCGCTTCAAGTCTACCTGTGCGATCGCAACCAACGAAGCCCCAATGGCCGTCACCGTACCAATGCTAATCAGAACCGCCAGGGCAACCGGCGACAAAATCACAATGGGCTGGAGCTTAATCAACACATAGGCTCCACAGGTCATCACCACCGAATTTCTCAAAATAGAGGCAGGGCTAGGCCCCTCCATCGCCTCATCGAGCCACAGGTGCAGCGGGAACTGGGCACATTTCCCCGTCGGTCCCGCAATCAAAGCCAACCCTAGCAACGTGGCCGTCAGTGGGGTTAAATTGGCTTCCTTAACCCACTCATACATCTCATTGTAATGAAGGTCTCCGGCCCAACTTGCCAGCCCCAGCACCCCCATCAACAACAAAATATCCCCCACACGCTTAGTCAAAAACGCATCGCGCGCCGCCTTCACCACCAAAGGTTGGGCATACCAGAAACCCACAATCAAATAGGTCGATAGGGTGAGCGTCTCCAACAAGAAGTACGCCAAAAAGAAAGAGCTACTGAGCAAGACTCCATTCACAGCCCCCTCAAAGAAACCCAAAAGCGAAAAGAACCGAGCCAAGGCCCAGTCTTTCTCCATATATCCCAAACCATAGATTTGAGCCAACAGAGACAACCCGGTGGAAAGCTCCATCACCCCCAGGTTGAGCACCGACAAATCCAAATCAAAGCTCAGGCTCAAATCAGCCACCTGAAGCCAAGGGATTTCAAGCTCCACACCGCCCACATTCCAAATCCCCATGAACACAAACGTGCCATGGAGAAACGCGAGAACGGTCATGAATATGTTGATATAGACCGCTGGCCTGGGCCCCGTCCGTTGTACCAACCCCATAGACCAGGGCAAAGAAAGAAGTACCCCCAAGAACCCGTAAATCGGGATCAGCCAACTCAACTCAATCAGAGACTGCATCATGCCAACCAAACGCCCACCGGCAACCTATAAACACCCTAAAGAGGCATCAAGCCAATCCACCCCCGCCCAAACAATCAGCCCCCAGATCAAAAACATCCAGAAAGCCGACATCGAGACATCCACCAAACTAACCCCAACTTTGCCGCTAGCCCCAACTTCCTACAACGCGAGAATAATCGTAAATACAAACCCGCCAGGAAAGCCAAAACCGACCCCCACTAACCAGCCCAGATAAATATCTATAGCTAATTTTAAGATCACATAGTTTTATTAATGGTACCTGATGACCAGCCCCTGAAGAGAGCTTCCCTCAATTCATCAACATCGCCCAGCCCCAACCCATGAATTTGGATTTACCCACGGACAACCCCAATCAGTGTCCGCAGTAAAAGGCAGCGTCAGTACCGAACCACACCCCAATCAGACCAGTCCGTCCCCAGCCAAAGCCCCCCAGCCAAAGCCATAAACCTCCGCCCAAAACTTAATCGTTTACCTTTCGCAGCAAATGATCATCAGCATTGATAATGCTTAACATTAGAAACAATCATTGAGACTTATATTGTCAAACTGCTTACCCCCTCGTATTCTGAAATGTAGTCATGGAGTTATTGCAGACTAAAGGTTTGCAAGATAGGTCTCGGTGTGTGAAGGAATTCGAAAAAAATTCTTAACACCTTTAGTCCGGGACACAGATGCTTAAACGAAAGCTGTTTTATCTAGGAGATTTACGACAATGCCGATTGCCGTAGGAATGATTGAGACTCGCGGTTTTCCCGCTGTTGTAGAAGCTGCTGACGCGATGGTCAAGGCCGCGCGTGTAACCCTAGTTGGCTACGAAAAGATCGGTAGTGGTCGTGTGACCGTTATCGTTCGTGGTGATGTATCTGAAGTTCAGGCATCAGTGGCTGCTGGTATTGAGTCTGCTAAGCGCGTTAATGGTGGTGAAGTCCTATCCACCCACATCATCGCCCGCCCCCACGAGAACCTGGAGTTTGTGCTGCCCATTCGCTACACCGAAGCAGTCGAACAGTTTCGAACCTAGGTTTGTAGCCTCAATTGTTCAGTAAAAATAGTCAGCATACCAAGGTAAAAATCAATGGCAATTGCAGTAGGAATGGTTGAAACCCTGGGTTTCCCAGCGGTAGTTGAAGCGGCTGATGCCATGGTCAAGGCCGCCCGCGTTACCCTCGTTGGTTACGAAAAAATTGGTAGTGGTCGTGTGACCGTTATCGTTCGTGGCGATGTATCTGAAGTTCAGGCATCGGTTGCCGCTGGTGTGGAGAACATCAAGCGCGTTAACGGTGGTCAGACCCTGTCCACCCACATTATTGCTCGTCCCCACGAGAACCTAGAGTTTGTACTACCCATCCGCTACACCGAAGCTGTTGAGCAGTTCCGTGAAAGCGTGAGTGGCATTCGCCCCTATGGTAGGTAGGGCATGCGCCTAGGGAAAGTTCGCGGCACGGTTGTTAGCACCTGCAAGGAACCGAGCTTAACGGGCGTAAAGTTCTTACTGGTTCAGTTTGTCAGTGAGGATGGAAGTTTGCTTCCCGACTATGAAGTGGCAGCCGATGTCGTGGGGGCCGGACCTGGAGAATGGGTTCTGGTCACCCGGGGCAGCGCTGCTCGTCAGCACGACGGCTACGGGCACAGGCCCGTAGATGCTGCAATTGTTGCCATTGTGGACACCGTTAGTCTGGATTCTGGCTCGCTCTACGACAAGCGTGAGGATTTTAGTTAATAGCTTTCTTTGAAAGGATATGGGGCCAATGGTTCATCAAGCCATGGCAACATCCCCTGCCCAATTTCAATCAATGGCTAAGCCATTGATTGAACCTACTGCCTTCGTTCATTCGTTTTCCCAGGTTGTAGGTGGTGTTTATGTTGGAGCCGAGGTATCGATTGCCCCTGGCACCTCAATCCGGGCAGATGAGGGGTTGCCCTTTTACATCAGTAGTCATTGCGATATCCAAGACGGTGTAGTTATACATGGTCTTGGAAAAGGGTGTGTGCAGGGAGACAATGGTCAACCCTATGCCGTTTGGTTATCGTCCAATGTCACCCTTACCCACAAAGCATTAATCCACGGTCCTGCCTATTTAGGTGAGGGCAGTTTTGTTGGTTTTAGATCCACCATCTTTAATGCTCGTTTGGGGAACGGTGCCATCGTCATGATGCATGCCCTGGTCCAGGATGTGGAAGTTCCTCCGGGCCGCTGTGTCCCTTCTGGTGCCGTAGTTACAACCCAAGCCCAGGCCGATGCTTTACCCATGGTTACCGAGGCTGACCTAGCCTTGGTGAAAGACATTGTAGAGCCCCATATTCACGACCATTCCCACGGTTCTCAGGTGGGAGGCGCTGTTAATTCTTTCAAAGGACATTCCAAATACCCCGATGGTGCAGCTAATGCTGTAGCCGTTCAATCCGCCCGCCACTCGGCGAGCAGCCCAAGCACTCCATACGCCACCGACAATGTTGGTATAGATACTATGCAAGCACTAGCACCCGAAATTGTTCAACAGGTTCGTCAGTTTTTGGCCCAGGGCTACAAAATTGGTTCAGAATATGCCGACAAGCGTCGCTATCGCAGCGGTGTATGGCAAACCTGCAGCCCCATGCAGTCCAACCGTGAAGGCGATGTGCTTTCATCCTTGGAGCGTTGCATGGCTGAACATCAAGGTAGCTACGTGCGAATTTTTGGCATTGACCCCGTGGGTAAGCGTCGAGTCGGCATGTTGACGGTTCAGCGCCCCGATGGTCAGCCCGTTACTGTTAATAAGAGTGCTGGTGGCGGTGCCCCGACGACCTCGGCAACGGCCCCGGCCAATGGCGGTGGCGGAGTCGTGAGCGGCGATATTGCGGGTCAGGTAAGAGCTTGGATTCGCCAGGGTTACAAGATTGGTACCGAGCATGCCGATAAGCGCCGCTATCGCAGTGGTGTATGGCAAACCTGCAGCCCCATTCAAGCCACCCGCGAGGCCGATGCCCTCAACGCACTTCAGGGTTGTTTGACGGAGCATGCTGGGGAATATGTCCGCATGTTTGGTATTGACCCCGTCGCCAAGGCTCGCATTGCACCGGTCACCATTCAGCGCGGCGATGGTCAGCCCGCCACACTACAGGCATCCAACAATGGTGGTAGCGCCCCCTCCAACAGCCAGGGTGGTGCAGCCCCTGTCACCAGCAATGAGCTAGTTCCCCAGGTTCGGTCTATTTTGGCCCAGGGTCAAAAGATTGGGATTGAAGTTGCGGATAAGCGACGCTATCGCAGTGGCATTTGGCAGACGGCTCCCGCCATCTCGGCTTCCAATGAGTCGGCCGCCATCGCAGCGATACAGCAGTTTCTTGGGGCAAATGCCAATAGCTATGTGCGCATTTTTGCCATTAATCCCCATGTGAAGCAGCGTGGTCAGGCCATCACCATTCAAAAGCCTGGTCAGGCCCCTAGTGGCTCCAGTGCCAATGCCAATGCCCAGCCTGCATCCTACGGCGGCGGCAATGGCCGTGCCACCGGTAACAACGGTGCCAATGGCAATGGTAAAGCGCCTTCTGTTAGCGCTGACCTGACCCAACAGGTGACGCAGCTGGTTAATCAGGGCTATCGTGTCAGTACTGAATTTGCCGATAAGCGTCGCTATAGCAGTGGTGCATGGCAGACCGGTCCTGCCATTAATGGAAACCGACCTTCAGAGGTGCTGGCGGCACTCAAAGCCCAGCTGGCCGAGCATTCTGGCCACTATGTGCGGTTGGTGGGGACGGACCCCCGCGCCAAGTGTCGCGTGCTCGAAACCACGATTCAGCGTCCATAGTCTAGTCGTCACTAACCTCAGCTGTTGAGGCCGTCGCGATGGAACCCTCGCCCCTAGATTTTGTGAGTCATACCCATTACTATCGCGGCGGCGACGTAGTTGTTGATGCGTCAGCAGCCATTGCCCCTGGTGTGGTTTTTAGGGCCGCTCCCAATGGATCTATTCGCATTGGTCCGGGGGCCTGCATTGGTGCGGGGGTGGTGATTCAAGCGAAGCAAGGCTGCGTATATATTGAGGCGGGGGTTAGCTTGGGGACGGGGGTGCTGATTGTGGGTCAGGGCCATGTGGGTAAGGACGCCTGTGTGGGTCCATCTAGTACTCTGATTAATCCTGCGATCGCACCCAACCAAATCATTCCCCCCTGTGCCCTAGTGGAATCCCAAGGGTCTAGTGGGGGCACACCGCCACAGTCCCAAAGCCAAGGAACATCTAGTTTCCAAAGTACGGGCTTCCAAAGTACGGGCTTTCAAGATAAAGGCTTTCAAAACACCGGCTTTCAAAACGCCGGGTTCCAAAATACAGGCTTTCAAAGTACGGGCTTCCAGGCTGGCAGTGCAGACCCGGTCCCCTCCATGCCCATGCCCCCGAGGACCACACCGACGGTGCAGCCCCAGGCCGTTTCCCCCCAGGCCGTGCATGTCCCTGACATCGATCCTGCGCCCCCTTCCCATGGATCAGACAATGCGGGTGGGTCCGCCATTGCGAAACCCCATAACCACGTCTACGGTCGCGACCATGTTAATAGCCTGCTATCGGCGCTATTTCCCCATAGGCAATCGTTAAACAATGGGGACAATAATGGTCAATATCGGGAAGACTCTTAGCATAGCCACCGTTAGGGCGATGGCCATTGTTAACGGATGGGGTGCCCCGGTTGAAATGCAGTAACCCAGAATTTCTCAGCGGCCCCCAGCTATTTAATAATTTAATTAAAAGACAATTCTCTGGAAAGAGAGTGAACAACAGCTGTCCCCAGCGCAGAAAACATAAGACGTTTAATAAACAACTGATAAATAACATCGCTTTTAAAGGACTATTTAGATTTTCACCGTACAGTGTTGATATACAACAAATATCAGCAACAAACCTTCAAGGGCTCACTAACGCTACTTGATACTTACGATGCCAGTAGACTCCTCCGCTCTAGCTAGTTCCACTGAAAAAGCCAGGTCATTACTGCGATGGGTACAGGATTCGGCCTTGGGGGTGGTATCAACAACGAGTTTCCCAGCGATTATTGGCGTCGCCGACGCCATGATGAAGTCTTCGAACGTCTATTTGGTAGGCTACGAAAAAACTGGCGGGGGTCAGTGTAGTGCCATTGTGCGTGGCGGCGTCGCCGATGTCCGCATGGCGGTCCATGCGGGGGTGGAAACGGCGAAACAGTTTGGCCAATTGGTGTCGTCGTCCCTAATTCCTCGCCCCATGGCTGACATGGAAAAGGTATTGCCCATTTTGCCCCGCATGCATGAGTTAGATGGTGTGGGGGAAACCCACATGAGCAGCGGTGCCATTGGGCTATTGGAAACAAAAGGGTTTCCGGCCATGGTGGGGGCGGCGGATGCCATGACCAAGTCAGCGGAAATCGAACTTATTTCCCATGAGACCATCGGTGATGGTTTGTGTACGATTTTAATTCGGGGTTCCCTGTCTAATGTGGCCATTGCGGTGGAAGCGGGCATGCATGAGGCAGAGCGCATTGGCGAACTCAGCGCCGTGATGGTGATTCCTCGACCGCTGAATGATTTGGAACGTAGCTTACCGAAGGTTAAGCAGGCTAAGAAACCGAAGAAGGTCGAGCTACCGCTGAAACTAGAAGAGCGTCAGAAGGAATTGATGCCTGCCCAGGCGCCACAGGTGGAGGTGCAAAAGCAGAAGGAACTGGAGTTGCCCGAGCCAGAATTGCTCCGAACTCAGCCTCCTACAATTGAAGTGCAACCGCAAAAGCCGGTAGACTTACCTGAATTTGAGTAGTCTGGGCAAGGAGGCCAACGGTGGCTCAACAGATGAAAATTCTGGGTCTACAAATCAAAGGCTACCGTCAGGTCAACAGTTTCTATCTAGATTTAGCGGCATCCAATAGTGATCACGCGTTAGAACAGGTCTGGTGAATTGAAGCCAGTAGAGTCGAAGCCAGTAGAACAGCGCGGGTCCGGGCTTGGCAATCTAATCGGCGTTGCCCCCTTGATGCTGGCGATATGGAACATTTAGCCCCATCCCAAAAGGGGCCAGTAGCAGACGATTATTGCCATGCAGTTCACCACAGCGGGCCAATGGAAAGGTCTAGGAAAATCGAGCAATACTGGCCGATACGATGCCCCATAAGCCTCAAGGGCCCTTGAATAGCAATGATTTCAAG